>JAPKDO010000331.1 GCA_028822535.1 Acidimicrobiales bacterium | reverse complement strand
CCTTGGCCCGCTCGACGAGCCAAGGCCGAAGGCGAGGTCCCCGTCGCCGCGCTCGCCGGCTCTCTGGAACACGCCATCCGCCACGACCAGGCCGGCGCCGACCTGATCATCGCTCAGGGCACCGAAGCCGGTGGCCACACTGGCCAGGTGGCGACCATGGTGCTCGTCCCCGAGGTCGTCGACGCGGTGAAGGCGCCCGTGCTCGCGGCCGGTGGCATCGGTCGCGGCCGTCAGATGGCCGCCAGCCTCGCGCTGGGCGCCGAGGGCGTCTGGTGCGGCTCGGTGTGGCTGACGACGCAGGAAGCAGAGACCTCGGACGTCGTGAAGCAGAAGTTCCTCGAAGCCCCGTCCTCCGGAACCGTTCGTTCTCGCTCGCTCACCGGCAAACCCGCGCGCATGATCCGTACCGACTGGACCGATGCCTGGGAGTCCGAGGAGTCCCCCGGACCGCTCGGCATGCCCCTCCAGTCGTTCCTGGTGGCCGAGGCTCAGCGCCGTATCGCCCGAGTCGCCGCCAAGGACGAGGGCGCGCGTCGGCTGTCCACGTACTTCGTCGGCCAGGTCGTCGGCTCGATGAACACCGTCCAGCCCGCCGCACGCGTCGTCCTCGACATGGTCGACGAGTTCATCGACGCAGTCCAGCGGCTCGACACCCTGATGCAGTCGTGATCCAGGAGGAGCGGGCCGAGATCGGGGGAGTGGCGACCCGGGCCGCGAGGACCGCCGGACGAGACGACCTGCCGGCGTTCCTGTTCCTCCACGGCTTCTCCGACAGCGCCTCCGGCTGGCGCCGTCTCCAACGCCGTCTCGCCGAGGCCGGGCACACGACACTCGCCGTCGACCAGCCGAGCCACGGCGACGCCGACCCCGTCCGCTCCGACGAGCCGGTGATCCCCCAGTTCGTCGACTTCGCGGCCGCGGCGGCGACGGTGACCGACGAAGGCCGTCCGGTCATCGTGGTCGGCAACTCGCTCGGTGGTGCTCACGCACTGCTCCTCGGACAACACCACCCCGACCTGGTGCACGGCGTCGTGGCGATCTCGCCCGCATCGTTCGACCACCCGCGCTGGTTCGGCGTGCTCGACGACGACAGCCGTGCGGGGCGGACGCTCCGTCGCATCCGGGCCCAGGCCGAGGGTCGTGCGTCGCGAAAGACGCCCAACGCTGTCCAACGGGTGCTGGGTCGGTCGATCGCGGACGGCGCGATCCGCAACGTCGCGTTCGGCGCCCCGTGGCGTGCGCCCGGCGGATTCGTCGAGGACATACGCAACCAGCTCCGCGATCAATCGCGGCGGGACGCGCTGCACGACCTCGCGCGACAGGTCCACGCCGAGTACTTCGATGCGACCCCGGTCGACCTGGGCGCCATCACGGTTCCCGTCCAGGCGATCTGGGGGACCCGAGATCGGCTGGTGAAGCTCAGCAGCCGAGCGACGCTCGAAGCCGGTCTCGCCGATCTCGATTTCGTCGCACTCCCGAGCATGGGGCACATGCCACAGCTCGAGGCGCCAGGACGGACGGCGAAGCACATCCGTCGATTCGCCGACCGGCTCGCCGTGCGCACTCCCACCGACTGACATCGCGAACAACAACGCGATCGCTGACCGATGTCGTCCGGTCGACGGCGCCGCGATTCCTTCGCTCCCACCGATCCGGTTCCGGTTCGTGGGATGCGGCCTCCCTCTGACCGAGCTGCCTCGCGTTATGGTCGCCGCTGCAGCCCGCAATCGCACACCGTGACGGAGTCCCCCATGACCGAGAACGCCAGCCCGGACAGCGCCGGCAGCCCAACCATCGAGGCCCTCGGGGCCGAGACCCGTACCTTCGCCCCGCCGCCCGACTTCGCCGCCCAGGCCCTGACCGACGATCGGTCCCTCTTCGACGAGGCTGCCGCCGATCCGGTCGCATTCTGGGAACGCCAGGCGCGCGAGCTGGTCACGTGGCGCAAGGACTGGCACACGGCGCTCGAGTGGGAACTGCCGTATGCGAAGTGGTTCGACGGTGGCACGCTCAACGTCTCGGAGAACTGCCTCGACCGCCATGTCCAGGCCGGTCGCGGCGACAAGGTCGCGTACCACTGGGAGGGAGAGCCGGGCGACACCCGGACGTTCACGTACGCCCAGCTGCTCGACGAGGTCTGCCGCTTCGCCAATGTCTTGAAGGACCTCGGCGTGGGCAAGGGGGACCGCGTCTGTTTCTACATGCCGATGATCCCCGAGCTGCCGATCGCCATGTTGGCGTGCGCACGGATCGGGGCCCCCCACTCGGTCGTGTTCGGTGGTTTCTCGTCGAACGCGCTCGCCGACCGCATCAACGACGCCGAGGCCAAGGTCCTGATCACCGCCGACGCCGGCTACCGACGCGGCGAGCCCGCGACGCTCAAGCCGGCCGCCGACGTCGCCCTCGCAGACACGACGACGATCGAGGCCGTCGTCGTCGTCGACCGCTGCGACACCGCGCCCGACATGGTCGAGGGACGCGACCACTGGTGGCACGACCTGATGGCATCGGCCAGCGCCGACTGCGACGCCGAGGAGATGGACAGCGAAGACCTGCTGTACCTGCTCTACACCTCGGGGACCACGGGCAAGCCCAAGGGCATCATGCACACGACCGGCGGGTACCTCACCCAGGTCGCCTTCACCCACAAGTACGTCTTCGACATCCACCCCGAAGACGACGTGTACTGGTGCGCCGCAGACATCGGCTGGGTCACCGGCCACAGCTACATCGTCTACGGCCCGCTCACCAACGGCTGCACGAGCGTCATGTACGAAGGCGTGCCCAATCACCCGGGCAACGACCGCCTCTGGGACATCATCGAGCGCTACGCGGTGACCAAGTTCTACACGGCGCCGACCGCCATCCGGACCTTCATGAAGTGGGGTCGCCAGGAGCCCGATGGCCACGACCTGACGAGCTTGAAACTGCTCGGCACCGTCGGCGAGCCGATCAACCCCGAAGCCTGGATGTGGTACCACGAGGTCATCGGCGGCGAGCGTTGCCCGATCGTCGACACCTGGTGGCAGACCGAGACCGGCGGCATGATGATCGCCCCGGTCCCGGGTGTCACGACGACCCGCCCCGGCACGGCGACCCACCCGCTCCCGGGCATCTCGGCCGAACTCGTCGACGACGAGGGCAATGCCGTGACCCAAGGCGGCGGTTACCTCACGATCACCGAACCGTGGCCGTCGATGCTCCGCGGCATCTGGGGTGACGACGAGCGCTACCGCGAGACGTATTGGTCACGGTTCCCCGGCCGCTACTTCGCTGGCGACGGCGCCAAGATCGACCCCGACGGCTACCTCTGGGTGCTCGGCCGGGTCGACGACGTGATGAACGTGTCGGGCCACCGGCTGTCGACGACGGAGATCGAGTCCGCCCTCGTGAGTCACCCGTCGGTGGCCGAGGCCGCGGTGGTCGGCGCGACCGATGCCACGACCGGCCAGATCCCGATCGCCTATGTGATCCTCCGGGGCGGCACCGACGAGGAGGGCTTGGGCGAGATCCTGCGCGAGCACGTCTCGAAGGAGATCGGTCCGATCGCCAAGCCGCGCACGGTGATCCTCGTGCCCGAACTCCCCAAGACCCGTTCGGGCAAGATCATGCGGCGCCTTCTGCGCGACGTCGCCGAAGGACGCGATCTCGGTGACACGACCACACTGGCCGACGCCGGCGTGGTCGACGAGATCACGAGCCGGGCCGCCACCGACGACGAGGACTAGGCGCGCGTACCCTCGGTCCATGCCGAGTCGCTCCCACTCACTCCGAATCCTCGCTGCTGCCTCGGCGCTCGTGCTGGGCGTCGCTGCGTGCGGCGACGACGACGCCGAGGACGCCACGGCGCAGACCACCACGACGACCGGGGCGGCCACCACCACCACGTCGGATGGGTCGGACGGGTCGGAGGAGACCACGACGACCACCGCAGCGCCGGAGATCCCGGCCGAGGACGATCCGCCGGTCGACGACCCGGGCGAGGGCGACGGGATGGGCGATCCGCTGGTCTTCGTCGCGGATCTCACCGGCGCCACCGAGGTCCCCGGTCCGGGCGACGACGACGCGTCGGGTCGCATCGAGATCGAGTCCGCCGTCAACGGTGAATGGTGCATCGA
>JAPKDO010000031.1 GCA_028822535.1 Acidimicrobiales bacterium | reverse complement strand
ACGGTACTAGCGGCGCGTCGTGTTGCTGCGGCCAGGCATGCGCTCTACGACGCGTGCTTGCCATCCCAGGCGAACCGGGAGATCGGGTCTGACTTTGGAGATCTCGTTCGTGAACTCTCGGATTCCCTTTCCCGCCATGATGATGATGGATCGTCCGCCAGAGACCTTGAAGACCGCAACGTTGGACGCCAGTCGCATCGGCCGGATCTCAGTCAGGTCATCGAGCCCGACGCGTCCCGTTCTCAAGATGCAAGACCAGATCAGGTCTCGGTCTTCGAGGGTGAGCTCCAAGGAGATCCACCAAAACCATCCCCACGCGTTGAGTGTCAAGATCCCGAGCCACGTGGCCGTGAACCATCCAGGCGGCGCGGACTGGCCACCTGCAAGTGTGACGACGACGAGCACGACTGCGGTGATCCCAAGGAAACCGAACACCGCAGGGATCAACCACTTGCCCGCCGCCATTGGTGAGTAGTGCATCCTCGCCACCTCGCCGTGCCCTCGTCCGATTCGTGGTCAGCAGCCTCGCACACCGATCATCCAGATCAGGTTGGACGACAGCGCGGAATCGCAGTTCTGTTGGACGGCGGCCCGCGCGACCCGGCAATGTCTTGCGGTGCTTCGTCTGTGGCCCAGCCTGTGAACGACCGGCGCCATCTCGTTACGTTCGCAGTGGCAAACGTTCACGTCGTCATCGCACTGATACTCGCCCTTACGTCAGTCGGGTCCCTGCCGCCCGACTTGGTCGACGAGGCCGGCGACTGCGGAACCATCCTCGACCCCCGGTTCGACGGCGCTCCCGAGCCCATTGCTCCGGAGCTTCTTCTGCTGACGTTCGCCGAGGAGTATTGCGACGCCGAGAGGACTACTCGCCTGCTGCTCATCGCCGCCTCCCTTGGGTCAGCTGTCGCAACGATCCCGATTGCTCGCCGTGTCACACGACCGAAGCAGTGGACTGAGTAGCGGCTATGTGCCGGTAGCCGGTGGGTCGAGTCGTGGCCTGGTCGAGGACCTCGGCCGCACCGATCAACCAGTTCTCTGTTGACGATGGCGCGACATCACCGGCATTCTCCATCGTGTGAGGTCCATCGGCCGCTTGGAGCAAATCGTGGGAACTGGACGTCGAGTCCGGTCGTCAGACATGTCATGACTCACTCCGTCCGCCGTGTGCTGAGATCGCTCGTCGTTGCGGTCCTGGTCGTGCTTGCGGTCAGCATTCTCTGGATAGGCACAGCGGGCCCAGCTGGAGCGTGCTCATGCGCGTCAGAGTCCGACGAGGTGAACTTGGAGCGGGCTGATGCCATGTTCAGCGGGACTCTCGTGGACGTGATCGGTGCCACGTCCGGCGACGTCGTCAGTTCAGCCGACCCGGAGCGGTTCGTGTTCGACGTGCGAGACGTGTTCAAGGGAGAGGTCAGAGCTACCCAGACTGTGCTTACGCCAACGAGTGGCGCGAGCTGCGGATTCGAGATCTCAGGGCCGGGTCCGTACTTGATCTTCGCCTTCGACGATTCGACCCTGACGTCGGGTGCGGAGGATGACGAGCTGTACTCACACCTGTGCTCTGGCACTCGCGCGTTGGCCGACGGTGGGCTCGCCACCAATCTCGTAGCTTCGCCGCCCATCGAGTCCGAGTCCGCGCCGCTGACAAGCGCGCCGAGCGGTGAATCGGCCGCCACTGCAGGTGGCGACGGAGGCTCCGTGTGGTTGCCGGCTGCTGCAAGTGGTGTCGCGCTTGTACTCGGCGTGACCATCGTGTGGTGGGTGAGGCGCGGGGCTCGCAGCGGGCCGTAGGCGTGGCGGTGAGCCGTACCTAGGTGCCGATCACGCGGGGTCACCGGCGTAGCTTGAGGCGACAGAACGTCTGAGCCGCGCGATTGGTGTGGTCTCACGCCCGAGAGCGCCCACGAGTCCAGGCTTGGACGCGACTACCGGGTCCAGTTGGAGAGGTTCTTCCTAGTCGGGGGTCCAGACTTGGGCGTCGGAATGCATCTGCCGGGTCAGGGATCGGCGGGCGACCTCGGCGACGAGGCGGAGGTGGGCGATCGGCGGGTCGGCGGCGATCGACTCCGACGTGAGCCCGAGCCGTGGGGCGAGCGCGACGGCTGCCGCGGCCAGTTCGTCGGCCTCCGTCGAGCCAACGGCCGGTACGTCCATCTGGGCCAATCGGTCACAAATGGACCCAGCATCGGGGGTGGCGCACTCGATCATGGTCCAATAATTGGTGATTGGCGCAGGAAGCGTCGCGGTCATGGGCGTAGAGTCGCAGATCGTGATGGACCAATCGAGCGCCAGATCCACGAAATTGGACCCGTCCTCGTTGGCGGACCTCCTGGGTCGCTGGTCCGCCGGCGCCGGGCCCCTCTATCAACAGTTGGTCGGGGCGGTGGAGGCGTTGGTCGACGACGGCACGATCCGAGCCGGTGACCAGCTGCCGGCCGAACGGGCGCTCGCCGATGCGCTCGCCGTGTCCCGGGGCACCGTGGTGCGCGCCTACGACTCGCTGGCCGACGCCGGTCGCGTGCGCCGGGTCCAGGGGAGCGGCACCACGGTCGCCGGGAATCGGATCCCTGCCGCGGCCCAGGCGGACGACTTCGTCGGCGACCCGCTGTGGGCGGCGACCGACGACGCCATCTCGTTCCTCAAGGCGATCCCGTCGCTGCTCCCCGAGGTCCACGAGGCCATCACCTCGGTCGATCTCGCGGCCCATGGTGCCGACCTCGACACCGCCGAGCCGCTCGGCTGGTGGAGCCTGCGCAGCCGGATCGCCGACCACTGCACGGCGGACGGTCTCCCCACCACCCCGCACCAGATCATGGTCACCAGCGGCGCGCAACAGGCGTTGGCGCTGACCATCCGCTCGATCGTCCACCCCGGCGACGTCGTGTTGGGTGAGGAACACACCTGGCCCGGCCTCATCGACCTGGTCGTGCACCAAGGCGCCCGCTACGTCCCGGTCCAGATGGACGCCGGCGGCGTCGACGCGACGCAACTCGAGCGCCTCGTCGAGCGCTACCGGCCCGGGTTGGTGGTCCTCAACCCGCAGAACCACAATCCGACGGGGACGAGGATGGCGGACGAACGGGTGGCCGAGGTCGCCCGCATCGCACGCGACTACCGGGTTCCCGTGGCCGAGGACCGGGTCGCCGCCAACATCGGGTTCGACCGTCGCCGCCTGCCCGCCATCGCCGATCACGACACCGGCGGCCACGACGTCACGCTCGACTCGCTGTGCAAGGTGGCGTGGCCCGGTCTGCGCCTCGGCTGGGTCCGCGCCGACGCCCAGCTGATCTCCCGGATGCGGGCGCACAAGGCGGTCGACGACATGTTCTGCTCACTGCTGAGTCAGGCCGCGGGACTCGCCGTGCTCGATCGCTACGACGCGATCATCGCCGCCCGGGTCGACCAACTGCGTCCCCGGCTCGACGTCATCACCGCCGCGCTGGACGCCGAGCTCCCCGAGTGGTCCTACCAGCGGCCCCGTGGCGGGCTCAGTGTGTGGGTGACGCTGCCTGCGGGGGTGTCGGCCGACGCCTTCGTCCGTCACGCCGCCCGTCACGGCGTCCTCGTGGCCTCGGCGCGCCAGTTCGGTGCCGACGCGGTGGACAGTCGCCAGATCCGGCTGCCGTTCACGTCGCCCGAAGCCGAACTCGCCGAAGGCATGCGCCGATTGGTCGGCGCCTGGCATTCCTTCGACCGGACCACCGCCGCCCGCTCCCTGTCGGTGGTCTGAGTCGGACGGCCCGGTTCGGTGCGAGCTGATCCGGGCCGGTCCGGGCGGCGAGCGGGAGCGCCGCGGTCAGGGTGCGACGGTGACGGTCCCGCCCCCGACGCTGATCTCGCCCACGTGGAGATAGCGGTTGGCCGGATACCCGACCTCGTCGCCCTGCCATGCGTGGAACGCCACCTTCGGCCCCGACGACGCCGAGAAGACCGACAGACCGCCGGGCCCCGTCAGCGAGCCGTGGCTGCGGAGCACCGGTTGTGAGGTGACCCGCGTACACGGACCGAGGACCGAGTCGCAGCGGGCCGCGCCGACGCCGTAACCGGCCCCGTTCCACGAACCGCCCGAGTACAACAGGTGATGACCGCCCGATCGCACCATCGCCGGCCCTTCGATCGTGCGTCGCTCCCAGGCCGAACCCGCTCGTAGGAGGGTCGACACCGGACCGTCGAGGGCGGTGCCGGAGGCGTCGAGGCGAGCGCCGCGCAGCTCGGCGTGCCCGCCGATGGTGTCGAGTTCGGTCTTCCACAACAGGTGCAGGACCCCGCCCTCGACGACCGGGTCCGGATCGATGGAGCCACCCTCGTCTCGCTCGCACACCAGCGGTTCGGTGGAGCCGTCGACGAAGGGGCCCGCCGGCCCCGGCCCGGTAGCCACCGAGATGCACTGCAGGCCCGACGCCGCCTCACGCACCGTGTAGAAGAGCAGCCATCGACCGGCGTACGCGGTCACAGCCGGCGCCCAGGTGGCCCCCGGCGTGGCCCACCCCGGGAGCGCGGCGAGCGGACTCGCCTCGACCCGCCACGTCACGAGGTCAGCCGACGAGATCATCTGCACCGCCCCCGCCGACGAGTTCGTCGCGTAGGCCCACCACCGTCCGGACGGGCCCCGGACGACGTGCGGATCGGGGAAGTCGTACGGGTGCGCCGGCGTCGACGACCCGGATCGAACCTGCAGGCACGAGGCGGTCGCGCGGTCGAGGACATCGGCGGCGCTCGCATGATCGCCGGTTACGAGCGCGGCGTTGGCGTCGGCGATGCCGTGGGTACAGGTCTGCAGCGGTTCGATGAACAGTCGCTGGAGGCCGAGGACCTCGCTGATGCGATCGAGCATGACGTTGGTCGCGGCGATCTGTGCCTCGGTCTCGACCACCGCAGCCTCGAGACGGCTCAGACGGTGTTCGACGTCGTCGACCCGCGCCTGCGTCGCGTCCGCGGCGAGTGTCGTGCGGCGTCGGTCACGAACATGGGCATCGAGGGCCGTGGACTCGTTCGCGACGTCGAGCACGGCGTCCGCCTCACGCCCAGCGTTCTCGGAGAGCAGTGCGTGCACGTCTCGCTCCTCCGCCTCGACACGGTGCAGGACGCGTTGGTGCGGTGCGATCGCGACGAGCGCTCCCACGCTCGCGAGCGCCAGCAGGACGACGCTCCAGCGCCACACGCGCCGCCCCACGATGCCGGTCGCGCCGCCCATCACCCGATCGCCACCCCGACGGTCGAGCAGTCGGCCCGCACCGACGCCGCCCGCGCGAACGCTCGGGTGACGTCGCCGACCGACAGTGCGTTGGCCGCTTCGGTCGCGCCGTCGAGACAACGGTCGAGCGCTGCGAGTAGTGCGTCGTTCGCCGCGGACTGGTCGGCTGCTTCGTCGACGTCGGCGGCCACGACGTCGAGCGTGTGTACCGCGGCGTCGTGGCGTTCGCCCTCATCGGTGAGGAGTCGTTGCAACCGGGCCTCGTCGTCGACGAGGGACTCGAGGCGGGCGAGCGCAGCGTCGAGTGCACGCGCCGCCTCGATCCGGCGGTCGGTCAGGCGCCGGCGCTCCGCATGTAGATCGTCGATCCGTTCGTCGCCCTCGGCGAGGTCGACGCGGCCCTTGTCCACGGCAGCGCGTGCACGGTCGGTGTCCGCCCGCAGATCGACGATGGCCAGGAGAAGCCCGGCCAGCAGCGCGGCGAGGAACACGGGCACGGTGCGGAGCGCGATCGAACCACGACGCGCCGCCCGTCCACTCGTGCCGCCTGACGATTCCATGTACCTACGACGTTCGGACCCTCGGATGAGTTCCGTGTATTCGACCAGATGGTGCGATCGGGATCAATGGGACCGCCGGCCGCCGGACGCCGGCCGACACGGTCATCGCCGGCGGTAGCACAGGTCGACGGGCCGGCGCCCAGCGTCGAGGCCCGCCTGTTCGTACCGCGTCACCGGCCGCCACGGCGGACGTTCGCCCGGCCCGCCGGTGAACGCGGGGTGGGCGTCGAGGTGGTGGATCGCCCAGTCGACGTAGTCGGCGACGTCGGTCGCGATCCGCAGCGGCGCGCCGGGCGCGAGGCGATCGGCGACGAGGTCGAGCACGTCGGGACGCACGAAACGCCGCTTGTGGTGGCGGGCCTTCGGCCACGGATCGGGGAAGAACAGGTGCAGCCCGGCCAGGTCGCCCGGCGCGGTGAGTCGGTGGTCGAGCACGTCGACACCATCGGCTCGTTCGACGAACAGGTTCGGGGCCCTCCCCGCCGTCCGCTCCTCCAACAGACGGACGATGCCGGGCGTGTGTACGTCGACGGCCAGCAGGTCGGCGTCGGGATGGGCGTCACAGAACGCGAGCGCGGCGTCGCCGTGGCCGCACCCGATCTCGACGACGAGCGGCCGGCCCTCGTCGGCACGATGGTCGAGTCCGAAGCGGGGACCGGCCTCGTCGAGCACGGACTGCATCCGTTCGGTGACGCGCCCGTGGCGGCCGTGAAAGGTCCGGACGCGTGTACCGCGCCATCGTTCGGCGTCGGCGTCGGCGTCGGCGGGGACCTCCACGCCCGCATCGTGGCACCCGCGACCCGGGCGACCCGAGTCGGCGTGAGCCCTAGGGTCCCGCCATGGACGCTGCCGCCCGCACCGAAGCCAATCGCTCCGTGACCGAGCAGCTGTGGGCCGATCTCTACCGCCGCGACTTCGACGCGGTCGGACGCCACTTCCACGCCGATGGCATCTACACCGACATGCCGACTCCGTCGGACGAACTTGCCACCGGACCCGAGGAGATCGCGGCCCGTCTGCGGCTGGGTCTCGGCCCGCTCGAGCGGATCGAGCACGACATCGGGTGCATCGTCGCCGAAGGCGATCGGGTGGCGACCGAGCACGTCGAGACCTGGTTCTGGTCCGAGGAACAGTCGGTGGCGCTCCCGTTCATGTCGATCCACGAGTTCCGCGACGGCAAGATCGCCCGCTGGGTCGACTACTGGGACCTGCAGACGCTGCTCGGAGCGGCACCCCAGTGGTGGCTCGACCACATCATGGCCCCGTATTCCTGACACGCGGGCGCTACAGGAACGGACGGATCGGGCCGATACGACCACACATGGTGGGAGTGTTTCGGTATGGTGACGCCGTCGTGGGCGGCGACCCGACTGCTGGAGTTGCGCGCCCACCGTGTTGAAGCCTCGAACCATTGCAGCCATCGCCGTCGTCGGCGTGGCCACGTGGCTCCCCCTCGCCGCGGGCGCGCAGTCCGACGCCGAGGCCGAACGCGACGACGTCCAGCGCCGTCAGAGCGCGTTGGCCGAAGAGCTCGACGTCTTGTCGGCGACCGACGCCGAGATCGGCGCCGCGCTCGACGGGATCGACCGCGAGCTCGCCGTCCAGGAAGCGGCGGTGTCCGACGCCGAAGCAGCCTCGGCCGCGGCCGCGGCCGAAGTCCGCGCTGCCGAAGCCGAACTGCGGGTGGCTCGCCGCGACGTCGTCGTGCTCCAGGACGCCATTCGCGAGATGGCCGTCGCGTCGTTCGTGCACCCGCCGACGGTCGACCTGGTCCAGAGTCTCGAGGCGGCGTCGCTGTCCGACGCACTGCTGCAGAAGACCTACCTCGATGCCCGCGCCAAGCGCGACGTGCGCCTCCTCGATCTGCTCGAGGACGCCGAAGCGACCGCTGAACAGCGCGCCGCCGAGGTGGCGGTTGCCGCCGAGGAAGCCGAGGCGGCCGTCCTCGCCGCCGAGGAAGCGCTCGGTTCGCTCCGGGCCGAACAGCGGCGTCAGCGGGACTTCGCCGCCGACCTGCAGGGACGAATCGACAACCGACTGGCCGAAGCCGCGGTGCTCGCCGACCTCGACGCCGAACTCGCCCAGCAGATCGCGGACGAGCAGGCGGCGTTGATCGCTCGCATCCCCCCACCGCCCGACCCCGTGGTGCCGGCGTCGATCGACACCCCGACGCCATCGGGTCCGACCACGACGACCGCCCCGCCCACCCCAACCACGCCGGGGTCGCCCACCGAGACCACGACGACGACGACCCCTCCGACCACGACGCCGCCGCCCCCGCCGGTCGACACGAACGCTCCGCCGTTGCGGACCGTGCAGGGCGTCACCGTGCATGCCGACATCGCCGACGACGTCGATGCGCTTCTCACTGCGGCGAGGGCCGATGGTGTGAACCTGTCGGGCTGGGGCTATCGGAGCACCGAGCGCCAGATCGAGCTGCGCCGGGCGAACTGCGGACCGACCTACTACGACATCTGGATCCGGCCCGCCAGCACGTGCAACCCGCCGACGGCGGTGCCGGGTCGCTCCCTGCACGAACAGGGCAGGGCGATCGACTTCCTCCACGACGGACGCACGATCACCTCACGCTCGAACGCCGGATTCCAGTGGCTGGCGCGGAACGCCGCGACCTACGGGCTGTTCAACCTGCCGAGCGAGCCCTGGCACTGGTCCACCAACGGCGGTTAGGCGAAGTGGCCGTGGCGGCCCTCGCCCGAGGCAAACCGGGTCGCGCCCTCCATGGTCTCGCCCGACGCGATCGTGTCCCGACCGAGCATCGTCTCGTAGGCCAACGCGTCGTACTCCGACAGCGACCACTGTTCGAGCGCCGACCGCCGGTCGGAGACGACGCAACGCGGCGGGAACGCTGCGATCTCCGCCGCCACGGCCTTGGCGTCGGCCAGGGCCTGGCCGGGTTCGCTGAGGCGGTTGACGAGCCCCCACTCGAATGCCTCGGGGGCAGCCACCGCCCGGCCGGTCAGGATCATGTCCATCGCCCGGCTGTGTCCGATCAGGCGGGGTAGCCGCACGGTCCCGCCGTCGACGAGCGGCACGCCCCATCGACGACAGAACACCCCGAAGACGGCGTCGCTCGCCGCAACGCGTAGGTCGCACCAGGCCGCGAGTTCGAGTCCACCGGCGACGGCGTAGCCCTCGACCGCGGCGACGACCGGCTTCGACAGTCGCATGCGCGTCGGCCCCATCGGGCCCGGAAGATGATCGGTGGCGTCGGTCGCCGGCGGCATGGGATCGACGCGGTTGCCGCCATCCGCCGACACGGCGCCGAGGTCTGCGCCCGAACAGAACGTGCCGCCGTCGCCCGTCAGGATGGCGACCCGACAGTCGTCGTCGGCGTCGATCCGTTGAAATGCCGCGAAAAGCTCACTCGCTGTGGCAGAATCGACCGCATTCCGCACGGAGAGTCGTGATATGGTCACGACTGTGGTGGGCCCATCGGAATCCACGCGCAGGGTCATGGTGGACGATCCTGCCAGCATCAGCGCCCCGCGCGCGTCGTCGCGTGCTGCCCCGATCCGGGTGTTCGACTCCATGGGCCGGTGGGTCGGTCTGCTCGCGTGCCTGGTCACCGCGGCCACGGCGCTCGCCGGTCTGCCCCCGGTACTGACCGCCGGCAGTGCGTTCGTCGGTGCCGTCGGCATCCTCGTCGTCGGTGCCCGGGTCCGGGCGGCCATCGGTTCGGTCCGCAACGCGACCGTGATCGCGGACGAGATCCTCGCGGCCCCCGACCTGGCAGCCGTCGAGGCCGTGATCCGCGCCGAGATCGCGTCGTGGCCCGACTTCGACCTCCTGTGGTGTGCGCTGGCGCCGATCGTGCCGCTCGACGACCAGCGGCTCCTTCCGCACGCCGTCGCTCGCGAACTCCAGTTGGTCCTCACGTCGGTCGAACTCTCCGACCCGGCGCCGACGCTCACCCCGTTGCCCGGCGGCGAGGCGGTAGCGCTCACGTGCGGCAGCGAATCGGACCTCGTGCTCGTCGTCAAAGCGCGGCACATCCCCGACGATGCCGCGAGCGTCTTCGGTGAACTGGCCGCGCTGGCGGGGATCGCGGCGCGCCAGGCCGTGCTCGCGGCAGAGCTCCGCGAGCGTCGCCGGTCGGCCCGCTACGAAGAACTCGTCCGGTTCTCGTCCGATGCGATCTTCATCGTCGACGCATCCGGGACCATCCGCTACGCCGCCCCATCGGTGACGAGCGTCCTGGGACGTTGGTCGGTCGATGTCGAGGGCGCCGATCTCCGCTCGCTCGTCGTCGAGGAACAGGCGGCCGACGTGGACACGTTCCTCGGCAACGTGCAGTTGCTCGAGGCACGGAATCCGACCTCGGTCGCGCTGCGGTTCGTCCGCGGGGACGGGGTGGAGATCGACGGTGAACTCACCGGCGCCAACCTGCTCGACAACGCCGACGTGCGGGGGATGGTCGTGAGCGTGCGGGACGTGTCGGGGCGCATCGAACTCGAGCGGCGCCTCCGCCACCAGGCTTTCCACGATGCCCTCACGGGCCTGGCCAACCGAGCGCTGTTCCGCGATCGGCTCGACCGGGCGATGCGCGTCCGCCGGGACCCCACCGACCATGCGCCGGCGGTCGCGTACATCGACCTCGACGACTTCAAGTACGTCAACGACTCATTCGGGCACGCCGCCGGCGATCAGGTCCTGCGTGCGGTCGCGGAGCGCATCACCGGATGCCTGCGCGGTGGAGACACTGCAGCACGACTCGGCGGGGACGAGTTCGCGATCCTCCTCGAGGACATCCCCGACGACGATGCCCTGGTGCAACTCGTGGAGCGTGTCATCGAGGCCGTCGCTGCCCCGATGACGGTCGGGCGCGACACGATCGTCTCCGTCTCGGCGTCGGCGGGGTTGGCGACCTCCGCCGGGGATGTCGCGAGCTCCGACGATCTGCTCCGTCGTGCCGACATGGCGATGTATCGCGCCAAGGTCCGGGGCAAGCAGCAGGTCGCGCACTACGAGACGGGCATGCAACAGGTGGTCCACGACCGGATGGAGATCGCCGCCGAACTCGACCAGGCGATCCGCGTCGGCGAGATCGAGGTGCACTACCAGCCGGTGATCGACCTCGAATCCGAACAGATCGTGGGCGTCGAGGCATTCGTACGGTGGGACAGCCCGAGTCGCGGTGCACTGACGGCGGCCGACTTCGTGGAGGTCGCGGAGGAGACCGGCCTGATCGTTCCGCTCGGCGCGCTCGTCCTCGACCGTGCGCTGGCCGACCTCCGGTCCTGGCAGGACCTCGGGCTCGACGGCTTCGCCATGTCGGTCAACGTCTCGGCCCGGCAGTTCCTCCATGACGACTTCGAGTCGACCGTGCTCGGGACCCTGGCGATCCATGGGGTCGACCCGGCGCACCTGCAGTTGGAGATCACCGAAGACGTGCTCACCGTGGGGGAGGTGCGCGCCGAGGAGCGGCTGCGTCGCCTCGCCGCCCACGGGGTCGGTGTGGCGCTCGACGACTTCGGCACCGGTCAGTCGTCGCTGCGGACCCTGCAGACCCTGCCCGTGGGGCAACTGAAGATCGACCGCAGCTTCGTGTCGGCGCTCGACGACGGCGGGAGTGTCATCACCCGGTCGATCGTGGATCTGGCCGTCACCCTCGGAGCGTCAGCCGTGGCCGAGGGGATCGAACAGCCCGACGAACTGGCGGCGCTCCGGGCTCTGGGCTGCGGGCTCGGCCAGGGCAACCTCTTCGCCGCCCCCGGCCCGGCCGACGCGATGTTGCCCCTGCTGTTGACGGAACGACTCGTCGCGGCGGGGACGGGCGGGTAGGCCCGTCCCAGGTCGTCAGCCCTTGGCGCTGGTCTTGGTGCGTCCCGGACGCGCGTTCTTCTCGATGAACTCGATGACCTTGCCGCCGACGTCGATCCCGGTGGTCTCCTCGATGCCCTCGAGGCCCGGCGACGAGTTGACCTCCATCACGACCGGCCCGTGGTTCGAGCGCAACATGTCGACACCGCACACGTTGAGGCCCATCGTCTTGGCGGCGCGCACGGCGGTCGAGCGTTCTTCCGGGGTCAGCTTGATCTTCCCGGCCGACCCGCCCTGGTGGAGGTTGGACCGGAACTCGCCCGGCGCTCCCTGGCGGATCATCGAGGCGACGACGCGGCCGCCGATGACGAACGCCCGGAGGTCGGCACCGCCCGCTTCCTTGATGAACTCCTGCACGAGGATGTTGGCGTTCAGTTGACGGAAGGCGGCGATGACCGACTCGGCGGCCTTGGTCGTCTCGGCCAGCACGACGCCGACACCCTGTGTCCCCTCGATCAACTTCACGATGAGCGGAGCGCCGCCGACGAGTTCGATCAACCCGTCGATGTCCTTGGTCGAGTGGGCGAACCCGGTGACCGGCAGCCCGATGCCGTTGCGCGACAACAGCTGCAGCGACCGGAGCTTGTCCCGAGACCGCGAGATCCCCTGGCTCTCGTTCGTCGGGAACACGTTCATCATCTCGAACTGGCGGACCACGGCGGTGCCGTAGAACGTGTGCGTCGCGCCGATGCGCGGGATGATGGCGTCGAAACCCTCGAGCGGTGACCCGGCGTAGCGGATGTTCGGACGATGCGACGTGATGTCCATGACGCAACGCAGGTAGTCGATGACCCGCACCTCGTGGCCGCGCTCCTCGGCCGCTTCCTTGAGCCGGGTGGTGGAGTAGAGGTTGGCGTTCCGGGAGAGCAGAGCGATGCGCATCGCTCGGGAACCTACCGTGTTGCTTCGGTCGCCTCGCTTCGCTCGTCTCCCTGGGTCCGAGCGCCGCTGGCGCTCTGCTCGCTCGGATGGGGCGGCCGGTCCTTGCCGCCGCCGGCCCGGTACGAGACGCCGGGGTCGACGGTCAGACGGCCTTTCATCGCCGTGCGGCCGACCAGCATGCGGAATCCCATCTGGTCACGCTTGGTGAGCGTCAGTTCGATGGGCCACGACTCGTCGCCGAGCGTGAGCGTCGTCTCGACGACGCAACGGTTCTCGACGTCGCCGTTCGACGACCGGACCTCGCGCTCCTCGACCAGACGCGCCTCCGCCGACACGACGTGGTCGTCGTCGCGCTGGCGGGGGTGGAGCGAGAAGCGGACCCACGGCTCGCCGTCGCGTTCGAATCGCTCGATGTCCCAGGCGTGGATGGCCGAGGTGCGCGCGCCGGTGTCGATCTTGGCCTTGATGGCGTCGTCGGGCACGAGGTCCGGCAGACGGACCCACTCGCGCCACCCGATGACGGTCAGGCCGGCGCTCCGGCGAACTCGGCGGCCGAGTGGAACGTCGGGACCGGCGGGTCCTCGAGTTCGGGTGTCTCGTCGCGCAGGACCGCGAGCGCCTCGTCCCGGTCCGACTGCGTGTAGGGCGCGGTGTCGGTGCAGAACTCGACCAGGATGCCGTTCGGATCCATCGTGTAGATGCTGACGCAGAACCCGTGGTCGATCTCCATGACGTCGATGCCGCCGGCGAGCCATTGGCGCTTGCGGAACTCGATGTCTTCGAGATCAGCGGCGGCGAACGCCACGTGGTTCACCCAAGGCTCGTAGCCGAGGCCGGTGGAGATGGCGGTGTCGTTGCCCTCCATGCGGTCGTCGTGCAACTCCCAGAAGGCGATCATCGGTGCGTCGTCGGCATCCGACGGCGACCCTCCGGTCGTGTAGAAGAGGTGCTTCGCCCAGCCACCCGGCTTGTCGGTGGGGGCGGCAACGGCCTTGACGAGTTCGAAGCCCATGACCTCGGCATAGAACGTGTGGGTCGCGGCCATGTCCCTGGCGGCGAAGGCGAGGTGATGGAATCCCATGCGCGGATTGTCGCACACTTGCGCCGTGGATCGTCTGGCTCGAACCGGTGCCGCGGCCACGCTGGCCTTCGCCACCGCCGTCGTCGCCGTGGTCCTGACGACCGACCTCGATCACGGTTCCCCGGCCGACCCGTCCGCCGGGTTGATCGAGGCGTGGTCGCAGACGCGGACGATGACGCATCGGTCCGTCGGCCTCACCGAACGCAGGAGCGAGACGAGCGACGACGCGTTGCAGAGCCCGGTCGAGGTCGTACAGCGCGCACCGGACCGGCTGCTCCGGCAGTTCGGCGAGGTGCGGGGCCGCCGAGACGACCGGGTGCTGGATTGCCCGGCGCCGCTGGGCGACGGAGCGCCGCCGTGTGTACTCGGCCCGCCAGGCGAATCCTTCACCGACGTCGTGGAGCGCGAGATTACCGAGTTCGAGGCGCTGTTCACCGGCGCCGATCCGCTGTACGAGGTCGCTCCCGCGGCGGGCGGGTGTTGGGCGATGCACCGGACCCGCTACGACCCCCGAAGCGGGTTCGGGATCGACGCCCGCTTCTGTTTCGCCGACGACGGGACGCTCCGCTCGGTGCGGATCGACCATGGCGACGTCGTCGAGACCACGACCTACGACGAGGTCACGACCGACGTACGCGACGCCGACCTGGAGCCGTAGCGGGTGCTCGGTAGCGTGGAGGCGTGTTTCTCGGAGAAGACCTGCTCGCCTACCTGGTGCTCGCCATCGGTGGGGCGATGGCGGTCGGGTCGATCATGGCGATCGTCCGCCCGCCCGAACAGGTCCGCGACGGCGACCTCGAGGCTGCGCCCGTCGGCCGCAGCCTCGCATTCGCGGTCGTCGGCGCCATCGGCGCCGTCTGGGCGCTCGCCAGCCTCGTCGCCGGCTGATCCTCGCTCTACCCGGTGACGCGTTCGAGTTTCAGGCCGAGATCCTGGAAGCGTTCGAAGGGTCGGTTGTAGCCCCGTTCGAGGTGGTGGACACCGCCGATCACCGATGACCCTTCGGCAGCAGCGGCGGCGATCACGCCCGAGAACCCGGCGCGCACGTCGGGGATCTCGACCTCGGCGCCACGCAGCTTCGACACGCCTCGGACCACCGCGGAATGGACGGCATTGGTGTCGTGGAAGCGACAGTCGGGTCCGCCCAAGCAGGTGTCGAACAGCTCGATCTCGCCGCCCATCGCCGCCACGACCGACGCCGGGTAGCGGACGCGGTCCTCGAACACGGTCTCGTGCAGGACCGACATGCCCTCGGCCTGCGTCATCAGGACGAACAGCGGTGACTGCCAGTCCGTCATGAACCCGGGGTGCGTGTCGGTGTGGATGGCCACGGCTCGGAGCCCGTCGCTCGATGCACTGATCCAGTCGTTGTTGATCTCGACGTCGGCGCCCATGCGCTGCAACGTCGAGATGGCCGTGACCATGCGATCCTGCGAGCAGCCGGCGACCCGGACCTCGCCCCGGGTGACGAGACCGGCCACCAGGTAGGAGAACGCTTCGAGGCGGTCGCCGGCGAGCGTGGTCGACGCCCCGTGGAGGTGCTCGACGCCCTCGATCACGAACCGTCGACCGGGGTGGAGTTCGAGTCGGGCGCCCATGCGCTGGAGGAAGAGGGCGAGTTCGATGATCTCGGGCTCGGTCGCCGCGTTGCGCAACACCGTGCGGCCCTCGGCCATGGCCGCGGTGAGCAGCACCGTCTCGGTGGCACCGACCGATGGGTAGGGGAGCGTGATCTTCGTTCCCTGCAGGCGACCCGAGACACGGGCGTGGATGCCTTCCGCATCCTCGTCGACCTCGGCCCCGAAGGCGCGGAGCGCCTCGACATGGAAGTCGACCGGCCGCGCGCCGATCTTGTCGCCGCCGGCCACGGGAACGAACGCTTCGCGATGGAGGTGGAGCAGCGGGCCGAGCAGCAGGATCGGGATGCGGTTGAGCCCCGAGTACCGGATCGGCACGTCGGACCGGATGTCGTTCGTCGGGGTGATCGTGATCTTGTCGCCGTCGAGGTCGACACCGACGCCGAGCGACTCGAGCACCTCGGTCGTGATGCCGACGTCGCCGACGTCGGGCACGTTGGCGATCGTCGATGGCGACGACCCCATGACCGCGGCGACCATGTGCTTCGTGATGGCGTTCTTGGACCCGGCGACGCGGACCTCACCCCGCAGGGGGCCCGACGGTTCGACGGCCCAGGACGACGGCGCAGTCATGGCGACACTCTATGACTGGGCTCCGGCGCACCGGTGCGCCGGAGCCCAGTCAGGCGTCCCGGTTCAGGCGTCCCGGAGGTGGCGCGGCTGGTAGCGCGTCCGGGCCCACATGCCTCCGGCGACGGTGAGGAGGAAACCGGCGGCGAGGAGCAGGTATGCCGTGGTCGCCAGCGTTCCGGTCGGACCGCCGTTCGCCCCGGTTCGGGGGAGCGTGCCGGTCGGTGACGCTGCCGTCGTCGTGGGTGTGGTGGCCGTCGTCGTGGTGGTCGTGTCGTCGACCTCCTCGGCCGACACCTCGATCGTGATCTCGCCTTCGTCCTCACCGCCGTTGCCGTCCGAGACGGTGTAGGTGAGCACCTCGGTGCCGACGAAGTCGTCGTCGGGCGTGTACACGACGTCGCCGTCGGTCACCGTCGCGGTGCCGTTCACGCCGTCGGAGACGCCGGTCACGGTCAGGGTGTCATCCTCGACGTCGGTGTCGTTGGCTGCCGCGTCGACCGTCACGGCCGTGCCGGATGTGGTCTCGGCGGTGTCGTCCACCGCCGTCGGGGGATCGTTCACGGGCTGCACGGTGATGGTGATCGTCGACGTGTTGCTCTCTGCGGCCCGGACCGCTCCGGACTTCGACGCCGGCCGCGGGATCTCCACGGTTGCCGCTGGGGCGCCGGTCGACTGACCGTCGTCGGTCTTGTCCTCGGCTGCGGGTTCGGCGCCGCCGGATGCGACGTAGAAACGATCAGCAGCGGGGAGGATGATGATGCCGGGAACGCCGTCGTCGGCCGAGTAGGTGAAGGTGTCGACGCCGGTGAAATCGGGATCGGGGGTGTAGGTGAACGAACCATCCGAGCTGTCGAGGACGACCGTGCCGTTGGCGGGCTGCGTCGCCGACCAGGTCAGGACGTCGAGGTCGTCGGGGTCGACCGTCGTGCTGGCCAGGCCGAGGCCGGCCGAGACGGAGAGCGGAAGATCCTCGGTCGCCGTGTAGCCACCGTCGCTGGTGACCGGGGCGGTGTTGGTGGTCTCGACCTCGATGGACCATCCCGCCAAGTCCCCGGTGTCGGCACCGACATCGTCGTAGATGTAGAGATCCCACGCGCCGTTGGGATCGATCCCGTCGAACACCGAGAAATCGGCGCCGTACGGGCCGGCCGGCGTGGGGATCACGATGCTGCCGGAGAAAGCACAGCTGAACGGGGCGTAGGTCGTCTCGATCAGGGATGATCCATCGGGTGGGGTCTCCCCCCCGGAGGCGAACCGGAGATCGATCGCGTCGATGTCGGCCCCACCGCCACAGTCGTTCAGCAACATCACGGTCTCGCCGCTCGGCGCTTCGAGGACGATCTCGAGGTCGTCGGGCCACGTGTGGCTGACGCTGTCGAGCGTGACGGCGACATCGGTGACGACACCGCTGATGTCGCTGAGCGTGATCGTGCTCGGCGACGGGCTCGCCGGACCAGAGTCGTTGATCGTGACCGCTCCGGTGTTCGCGCCACCACCCGCATCTGCGCCTGCGCTCGGCGCCAGTGCCGCCACGGAGACGGCCGCGAGTGTGCCCGTGAGGAGAATTCGCCCGATTCGCATGTGATCCACCCTGATCGTTTCGCCCGTTTGATTCGGAAGCATCGTACGGCCACCGGCCCGAGAGTCAAGACTCAGCGCCGCGCCGCCTCGAGGTCCCGGTTCATGGCGTCGAGCGCATCGCGGGCGCACCCGGCCCAGTCGTCGGTCCCGGTGGCCTGCCAGGCGCCGGTGATGCCCCGGCTGGACGAGACGAGCACGCCCCGTCCGTCGTCGCGCATCCCCACGACGGCGTCGGCGCCCGTGCCGCCCTGGGCGCCGTAGCCGGGGACGAGGAAGAAGGCATCGGGCATGCGTTCGCGCAGGCTGCGGGCGTGGCCGGGATACGTCGCCCCGACGACGGCGCCGATGTCGGAGAGGCCGCACTCGCCGATGCGATCGGCGCCCCATTCGGCCACGAGGTCGGCGACGGTGTCGGCCACGGTGCCGTCGCCACTGGGCGTGTCCTGCAACTCGCCGCTCGACGGGTTCGAGGTCTTGGTGATGACGAACAGGCCGGCCGTCGTGTCCTCGACCATCGGCACGATGCCGTCGACGCCGAGGTAGGGGTTGGCGGTCAGCCACGTGGCGCCCATGCCCTCGACGGCGTCGTCCGGTTCGTCGGTCAGGCCCGGGGCGCCGCCGAAGGCCATCTGGCCGTAGTGCGCGGCCGTCGACCCGATGTCGCCACGCTTGCCGTCGAGGATGACGGGGATACCGGCGTCTCGGGCGTGGGTCACCGTGGCCTCGAGGGCCGCCCACCCGGCCGATCCATACGCCTCGTAGCAGGCGGTCTGGGGTTTCACGGCGGCGCAGCGGCCGGCCACGACGTCGATGATCGCCTCGTTGGCGATGCGGAACGCCTCGGCGACACCGGCGGCCCCGGCACCGTGCGATGCGATGACCTGTTCCCGCAGGGTCGGCGGGATCAGCGATGGTCGGGGGTCGAGCCCGACGCACGCGATCGAACCGGTGCGACCGATCGACCGGTCGATGGCGTCGGCAGCGTGCACGGGGACGCACGGTACTCAACGCCTGTCGGGCACGACCGCGGCGATCGCAGCAGAATCTGCTGCCTCCGACATCGGCACATTCTCCTAAAGATCTGGCGCACGCGTGCCGATACCAGGCCTGATGCGGGACGGGAAGACGGACCTCGAGACCAGGCGCGCACGCCGGAGACGCTTCACGCGGAGTCGGTCGGATCGGGCCGCAGCGCTCGTCGAGATGGCGCTCGTCGCCCCCGTGTTGGTCGTGCTGTTGTTCGGAATGATCGAGTTCGGCATCGGCCTGAACGACTATCAGTCGATCCGTCATGGCGTGCGTGAAGGCGCCCGTCAGGCCGTCGTGCAGCAATACGGATCCGCCGCCACGTCGTGCACCAGCGTGAGCGCACCGGACGAGGTGAAGAAGGTCATCTGTCTCACGAAGGACCGCATCGGCATAGGTGACGACGTCGCCGTGTTCGTCCGGTACTACGCCCCGACCGATGTGGACGACGAGTCCGATCACGGCGCCGTCCTCGTGTGTGCGCAGCGCAACGTCGATCCGGTGACAGGGATCGTGCCGGGAATCGACGGCATCAGCCTCGAGTCGTCGATCCTGATGAAGATGGAAAAGGAGATCGGTGAGGGGATCAGCACGGCGGCGCCGTACCAGGAGGCGGCACCGGCCGGACAGGACTGGTCGGGATGTTGATCCGTCAACGCGTGCGAGAGGATCGTGGAGTCGCGCTGATCGCCGTCTCGTTGGCGCTGGTCGGACTCTGCGTCCTGGTGGCGATGGTTGTCGATCTCGGCAACTCGCGTCAGATCGCTCGGCACAGTCAGGCCTCGGTCGACGCGAGCACTCTTGCCGGCGCACGAGCGCTGCCGCTGGCTCGACCGGACAACGTCGCCGCAACCGCCGCCCGTACACAGGCCGCCGAGATCCTGTACCGCAACCTCACCAACCTCGAGGGGACACCGACCTCGGTGCCCTGCGACGGCGACGCGCCTCCGCAGTCGTCCTGCTACGTGATCGACGACGCCACTGTGGTCGTCGCGACGCCCTAC
>JAPKDO010000330.1 GCA_028822535.1 Acidimicrobiales bacterium | reverse complement strand
CATCGATGACCTGGATGAGCAGATCGTCATCATCATCGACCGCCAGATCCTCCGGGGATGTTCCCGCCTCGAGGACCGACGCAACGTCGGCGGCACGCAGTTCGGCCGTGGTCCGCACCTGATCGGTGAGCGAGCCACGGAGGAGAACGACCAACGTGACTCCCCCGACCAAGAGCGCGACACCGACGACTCCCACGGAGACAACCGTTGTCCGGACCCGCAGAGATCGAGCACGGCTCCACGACCGGCGTTCATCAGCCGCCATTGGCTGCCATCCGATATCCGGAGCCGCGGATCGTCTCGATCGACTCCCGATCGAAGGGGCGATCGAGCTTGTTGCGCAGGTGCCGGACGTACACCTCGACAATGTTCGGATCGCCTTCGAAGTCGTAGTCCCACACGTGATCGAGGATCTCACGCTTCGAGACCACCTCTCCCCGGCGACGCAACAGGAACTCCAGCAACGCCAGCTCACGCGACGTCAACTCGACCACCTGCTCGCCCCGCCACGCCTTCCGCGACGCGGGATCCATGCGCAGATCGCCAGCCTCCAGGACCGCGGGACGAGCCTTCGCTCCCCGGCGCAGCAACGCCCGGATGTGCGCCACCAACACGACGTAAGAGAACGGCTTGGTCAGATAATCGTCTGCTCCAGTGTCCAGCGCCTCAGCCTCGTCGAGTTCGCCGTCCTTCGCCGTCAGCATCAGGATCGGCGTCCAGTTGTCCGCGTCCCGCAACGCCTCGCACACCTTGAACCCATTCATGCCCGGCAACATGATGTCGAGCACGATCACGTCATACGGATGCTCAGTCGCCATCCACAGACCGTCAGTCCCATCGTTCGCGATGTCGACCGCGAAGCCTTCCGCCTCGAGCCCCTTGCGGAGCCCAGCAGCCAACCGCTTCTCGTCCTCGACCACCAGAACACGCATCAAAGGTCCCTCTCGATGAACTCCTACAGACCAGCATGCTGGACCACCGTGGCTGAAGCCCCGCTGAAGACCACGAAGCGGGGGGCCCAGTGAACTGGTGGACCTGGCTCGCCATCGGCTTCGCTGCACTCGGCCTCTCCTGGGCGTTGCTGATCCTGCTCGCAGCCCGACTTCCCGACGGCACGCTCAAGGAGCTCGCCGGCTTCCTTCCCGCATGCGTCACGACCGTCCGAACACTCCGCAAGGACCCGCGAGTGCCGCGCCGAGCCAAGCTCGCGATCGGCTTCGCCGGGCTCTGGGTCCTCTCCCCGATCGATCTGATCCCTGAGTTCCTTCCCGTGATCGGACCACTCGACGACGTCGTCGTCGTCGCACTCGCCTTCCGCTATGCCGCCAAACAAGTACCCCGCCAGGTTCTGCTCGACGCATGGCCAGCGAATCCCGCCACGATCGAACGATTGCTCGGACCGGCCCGACCCTGAACGGTCCGGTGACCCTCGACGCCGTCAGCCGAGGCCGTCGACGAGCAAGATCGCTCCAAACGCAAGGAACGAGACGTGTTCGAACAGATCCCCCGGTTGCGGGTGCGGAACCGGGTCGTGGTTTGTCCAGGTGACATTCATTCCAAGCGGCACCGAGGCGTCACCCGGGACGAACGCGAACGAGCTGATATCCACCATGACACTCGTATCGGACGCCCGTTCAGGCGTCGTTTCAGGTTCGGCACGCCAGTTGCGCCCCGGAGTGCCCGGTCAGACCGACGACGATCACCAACGTCCCTGAACGCCCGCCGAAGGCGCGAAGCTTGAGCGATGACCTCCGAACGTGACGGCGACCTCGACGGCCAGGACTGCACCGACCACGACTCGCTCGACGACGCGCACGTGCAATCAGCCGCTGTTGCGAAGAGCGACGGCGCCGGCGATGACCAAGCGTTCATTGACCACGTGAGTGAGGCGGAGTAAATGCAGACGGGTACCAGGCTTGGTGCCTTCGGGGCGTCGTCACCTCATGCTGATCGAGATCGCCGGGTCGGCAATCCCCCTGCTGATGCCTATGTGGTGCCTACGCCAGCGCACAGCCACGAACGTCGGCGGACGTCGATCGTCGAGTCCAGCACCGTGGCCAGCACATCCCGGACGAGAGCGAACGACAGCGGACGACCGTCGACCAACTTGTAAACAGCAGGTCACCGGTTCGAATCCGGTCTCGGGCTCCACCAAGAACCCTGGTCGCGGTCGCACCGCCGCGGCGCTTCGGCCCCACATCACACCGCGCTTCGAGCTCGACGGTCGGGGCACTCTGGAATGCGGGTCGGGGCTGGAGGCGGTGCTGCGACAGCGACCAGGACCCAGGCGTTCGTGGACAGCCAACGCGGAGCGCTGTTCGTGAGCTACGAGGTGACGCCCTGGCTTCGGAGTCCGATCACGTGTCGTCTTCGGCGTGAAGCCGCGGTTCGGCTTCGGCGGCGGTGCTCGGCCCACGGAGGACGGTGAAGAGGGCTGCGGCAGCGCAGACGCCGGCGGCGAGGACGAGGGCGGGGGTCATCGCATCGACGAATGCCTGCTGGGCGGCATCGGTGACGGCCGCGCCGTCCGGACCCATTTGAGCCGCGACAGCGAGAGCGCCGCCGATGCCCTCGGTGATCGGCTCGACGGCTTCGGGTGGTAGCCCGGCGGTGGCCGGTTCCACGTTGGTTCGGTAGGAGGCGTTGAGGACCGATCCGATGAGCGCGATGCCGACAGCCCCTCCCATCTCCCTGACGGTGTCGTTGAGCGAGGACGCGACCCCTTGCTTCTCTTCGGGGAGGGACGACGTGATCGCTGCGGTCGAGGGGCTCATGGCGAGTCCTACGCCCGCACCGAGGATGAGCGTGCCGGGGAGCACGGTGAGGTAGCCGCCCTCTGCATCGGCGAGTACTGCGAAGACGACGAGCCCGGTGGCGATGGCGAGCATGCCGGTGACGAGTGTCCTGCGGAACCCGAACCGTTCGGCGATGGCCGGAGCCACAGTGGAGAGCGGCATGATCATGATCGCCATGGGCAGCAGACCGGAGGCAGCTCGGAGGGCGGAATAGCCGAGGATTGCCTGGAGGTACTGCACGAACACGAGGAACAGCGAGATCATCACGGCGAATACGACGAAGAGGTTGACCGATCCCGCTGCCAGCCCTCTGAGTGCGAACACGCGCACGTCGAGGAGTGGGTGGTCGCTGCGGAGTTCGACGGCGACGAACGCGATGGCGGCCGCGAGGCCGGCGAACAGCGCCACAACGGTGATCGGGGCGGTCCAGCCTTGTTCGGGTCCTTCGTGTATCGCGAGCACGAGCCCGCCCACGGCGACGACAGAGAGCAGCGAGCCGGTGATGTCGAATCCGGCTTCGGAGTGCTCGACGGAGTGGGGCACGGACGCGGCCGCGAGTGTGAAGGAGACCGCAGCGAGTGCGATCGGAAGCGCAAAGACCCACGGCCAGGTGGCGTTGTCGATGATGGCTGCCGAGACGAAGAGACCGATGATCCCGCCGGCACCGGCGAATCCCGCCCAGATGCCGATGGCTTTCGCCTGTTCTTCTCGCGGGAAGCTGGTCGTGATGACCGACAGCGTCACGGGCATGACCATGGCGGCCGCCACGCCGGCCAGGACCCGCAAGGCGATGAGCGTGCCTGGCTCGGTGGCGAACGCAGAGGCCAGGTTGGTCACCGCGAACGCGACGAGACCGACCATGAGGATCGGCTTGCGGCCCCACCGATCGCCGATGGCGCCGACCGGCAGGAGCAGCGCAGCCAGGGCGACGGTGTAGCCGTTGATGATCCACAGCAGCTGGCTCTGAGTCGAACCCAAGTCCTCGGCGAACGCCTGCTGGGCGACGTTGAGTCCCGACACGGACGCCATGATCGCGACGAGCGCGACGCACATGGCGACGAGGATCATGCGGCGCCGGACGGCACTCTCGATGACGACGTCATGCTCGAGGGCGAGTGTCTCGGATACGGGAGGAGCGTCAGCGCTGCCGGGTGGTCCGGTGCGGTGGATGGACATGCTGGCGCTCCTTGCGGTCGAGGTTCCTCCCAGTTTAGGACAGCGTGTCCTGTAGTGGACAACATGTACTCAACAGGAATCCCGGGGTACGATGGCGGGCTGTGACGCGAGATGCCGAGATCGATCCCCGTATTTCTTACTCAGTCGGAGATCCAGAAGATCACTTCGATATACGGCAAGCCAAGCTACAACTAAGATGAGGGTGAAGATGATCA
>JAPKDO010000329.1 GCA_028822535.1 Acidimicrobiales bacterium | reverse complement strand
GGCGTGTTCGCTACCGCGGACGCCGCCGTCGGCCGGGGCGAGCACGCCGACGTCGGACCACTGGGTCTCGTCGGCTCCCGCACCATGAAGGAGGTACAGAACTGCGACGGGTGTCGGTTGGTCGAGCGTGCACGGGGTGAGGTGGATCCGAACTCTCTGATCGTCGTGATAGACGGCGCTGGGAACGACGATGTCCTGATCGGTGGGTTCGGCCACCATGCAGTCGATCGATTCGGGAGTCGTCGTGTCATCGGCCACGGGAACGGGGGTGCTGCTCGGAGCGCTTCCGGACGAGCACCCGGCGGCGAGCGCCGCGCCGAACGCGACAACCGCGAGCCGCTTCATCGGAGACTATGGCGAGGTCGTTCATCATCGAGGGCGGCGTCTATGGGGGCGAAGCCGCTTTCGCGCATGAGGTACGGATGGTCGGCGAGTTCGAGCAGCCCGGCATCACCGATGGGGTCGTTGCCGTACGCGTAGACCGTCGGAAGCGGTGCTCCGAGCAGATCGCGGAGTCGTTCGGCTTTGACCTCCCCGCGGATGTTCGGGTGGCCGAGCGTGCCATTGCAGCGGCCGCTGGCGTAGGAGCCCAGTCGGCAGCAGATGAGTTCGACGCCGAGGTATGCAGCGACGGGTTCGAGGTAGTAGTCGAGGCTGGCGGACACGATCACGACTCGGTGACCAGCAGCCCGGTGTTCCCCGAGGCGGGCAACGAGTGCAGGTCGGAGCTCGGCTCCGATGATGTGATCGGCGTATGTCCGTCCGATCGACATCAGCTCGACGTTCGGGACGCCTTCGAGTGTTACTCGCAACAACGCCCGCTTGGCGGCTTCCCGGCCGTGCTCGTTGCGACGCCGTCCGGTCCAGGCGGCAGCGGCGAGGCCCTGCACGACGCGGCGGCTGCCAGCAACGCGCCGGAGGAACGGCAGCATGGTGTCGCCGTGGGTGAGGGTGCCGTCGAAGTCGAACGCGGCGACCGCCCGAACGGGGTCGGGGACGTGGGTGGGGTTCATCGGGCCACCACCGCGAAGAAGTCTCGTTGGTCGGGCGACAGGTAGCGCGTGGCGGGCCGAGGCATGCTCGGGTAGAGCTTGGAGGCGGTGACCCCGCTTCCGGCGCTGGCCGAGGGCTCGAAGAAGTTGAACGTCGGGTGCTTGCTGTGGATGTCCAGTTCCATCCCTCGGACAGCGCCGACCTGGCTGAGGGCGGTGGCCATGGTGTCGGTGGTCAGGTCGTCGCCGGCGACGTAGACGAGAGCACCGGTGTCGGTGATGCCGATCCCGGAGCGGCGGGTGTACTGGATCTGGTACTTCCGCTTGCCCCACTGACCGTCGATGCTGGTCTTGAGTCCGTCGACTGGCTTGCCCTGGTCGACGACGAGCTCGAGGTTCTGGCGGACGGACACGACGTCAGGGGTCATCGACACATCGGTACCCCAGGCCCCGATGTCGCTGTGCCCGTCCCGGTAGATCACGAGCGATGCTTGCCCGTCGACGAGGGGGACCGGAGTCTTTCCTTCGGTGAACGCGCCACCCTTGGTGTCCTTGAACTTCCAGCCCGAGTTGAAGGCGGCGATGAGTCCGTCTCGTTCGAATCGGGGGATGCCGGAGTTCCACGCCCATCCTGAGCCGGTCGGCTCGTCGGTGCCGGGGACGTAGACGAGTCGTGTCGCGGTGGGGTCGAGGTAGACGGCGGCGGCGACCGCGCTCGAATGGTCGGCATCGGGGCGAACGAATGTCGTGTAGGTCGCTGGGGCAGAGTTGATCTTCCGGTGGCTCGGCACCCACTGACCCTCGCTGGGTAGGGAGTTGTCGATGAGCGGACCGCCGGTTTGCGGTGTCGTGGGCGATGCCGTCGCCGTGGGTGCGGTCGGTGTGGGTGAGAGCACAGACGGGGCAGAGGTGACGTTGGCGATTCGTTCGGGGATGTCCTCTTGGGCCACGGGGCCGTTGCCGGGTGCGCCTTGTCCGTAGATGCGTTGTTCCAGCACGTCGACGACCGGGTTCAGGTGGTGGTCGCGCATCCAGTCGCCGGTCCGGACGTCGAACGGGGCGGCCCCGGCGGCGGTCATGGCCCCGGTGAACGACCAAGCGGTCGCAGCGAGAAACAGCATCGACACGACGAAAGCCGCCTGGGTGTTGCGACGAGGTGGATCGTCGACGCGGAGCAATCCCCAGCGGAACGACAGCACGCCCACCAGCACGGCGAAGGGCACGGACACCAGAGCAGGTGCACCGGCCCATTCGAGGGCAGCGGCGACGGCGAGGACGATGACGAGACGGAGCAGCCGTCGACACCAGCGGACCAGTCCGCGGACGAACCAGCCCTGGTGCGGTCGAGTTTCTCGTGGTGCTGGTGGGGTGCTCGGGCGCCGGCGGGGGGTCAGAGTCTCGGTGGTGCTCATCGGAATGCGTCGGTGATCGTGCGCGGCGGGGTGGCGGTGGCGCGTCGGGTCACCTTGCGGTGGACCGGCGTGGGGAGGTGGCGAAGGGCGCTCATCACACCGCGCACGATCGGCGGCGACCACACGATCGCGGCCTTGGCTCGGAGTCCGGCGACGATGTCGTCGGCGACGTCGTCGGGATCGACAGCGAACGGTGCCGGGTCGAGCCCGGCGGTCATCTTGGACCGCACGAATCCCGGTCGGATCACCATGACATGGACGGTTGGCGCGAGAACATCGGCCAGGCCGCGGGTGTAGCTGTCGAGTCCCGCCTTGGTCGAGGCGTAGACGTAGTTGTCGGCGCGGGGCCGTTCGGCGGCGACGCTCGACACGACCGCGATCGTTCCCGTGCCTTGCCGTTGGACGCGGCCGCGGATCTCCTCGAGCATCGAGACCGCCCCGACGTAGTTCGTCATGGCGGTGTGTACGGCACTGCGGTGCTGGCCGAGGTCGCCGAAGGCGAGGAGAGTGAGGTCGATCTGTCGGTGGCGTTCCCACGTCGCGCTGACGAAGTTGTGATGGGCGTCGAGATCGGTTGCGTCGAACTCCACGGTCTCGACATTGGTGGCGCCAGCGGCCTGCAGTCGGTGGGCCAGTGGCTCGAGGTCTCCGGGACGACGGGTGGCGAGCACGAACTCGGTGGTCCCAGCGCCGGCGAGCGCGAGTGCGGTCGAGCGGGCGATGTCGGAGTTGGCGCCGAGCACGAGTGCGCATTGGGGGATGTTGAAGGCGTTGTTCATCGAAAGGCTCCTGGGTTCGGTGCGATGTCCGCGAGGTGGAGACGCCGGGAAAGATCGGACCGGAATCGCCCGTCCGGGTCCATCTCGGAGCGCGTGGCCTGCCACTGTGCGAGACGGGGATACATGCGCTCCATGTGCGTCGGATCGAGGCGGGCGTCCTTGGCGAGGTAGACGCGGCCGCCGAGTGCAGCGGTTCGTTCGTCGAGCGAGCGAAGGAGACCATCGAGCCCAGGGGCGCCGGCGGGGATGTCCACGGCGAGCGTCCAGCCCTTCATGGGAAATGACAACGGCGCAGGATTTCCGGGACCGAACCGCTTGAGGACCGACAGAGACGATCCGGATCTCGTCAACGCGAGTTCGGTTACGACGTCGCCGATGAACAGTCCCGCCTCGTCGGGTACGACGATCTGCCACTGCACGAACCCGCGCCGCCCGTAGAGGAGGTTCCAGTTGGTGACGGCATCGAGCGGATGGAAGAACGCCTGGTACGGGACGATCTCGGTCTTGGGTCGGTGGAGTCGATACCAGCCGGCGTTCAGCGCCTTCGCAACCCTCGGGGTGATGACGGGAATGGGTAGGTCCGGCAACGAGTGCGAGTGGGGCCGTGCGGGGTTGCTTCCTGTTCTCGACGTCGCGGCGAGCTCCTGGGGTGTCGTGTGCTCGCCGGTGATCACGAGTCCTCGTCCGAGGTGCCGGCCGGTTGTCAGCGCGTCGATCCAGGCCACGGAGTACGTGGTTGCGTCGTCTGCGGCCTCGAGCGCGGTCATGAGCGACGAGAGATCCGGGTGCCGCGTTGTGGTCGCGGTGATGTAGGGACTGTCGACGGGTCGGAGCTGAAGCGTGGCATCGAGGATGACCCCGGTCAGGCCCATGCCCCCAGCGGTGGCCCAGAACTCGTCCGGCGTCGTGGATGGTGTGAGACGCTCGGTGCCTCGGCCGGTCCGGACGGTCATGGCGACGATGTGGTCGCAGAACGAGCCGTCGTGGTGGTGGTTCTTGCCGTGGATGTCCGCGGCG
>JAPKDO010000328.1 GCA_028822535.1 Acidimicrobiales bacterium | reverse complement strand
CTTCTCCGACCACCGAAAGCGGATGCATGGACGCACTCACCACTCCCTTCCTCACCGGCAGCGCCAACGGCGCCATCTTGTTGATGGCGGCACTGGGGCTGACGCTCACGTTCGGACAGATGGGCGTGATCAACATGGCGAACGGCGAGTTCCTCATGGCCGGCGCCTACGCGACCTACGTCACCCAGCAGGTGGTCTCCAGCACCGGGATCTCGATCGTGGTGGCGATCCCGGTGGCGTTCCTCGTCGCCGGTCTGCTCGGGCTCTTGCTCGAGGCCACGATCATCCAGTGGATGTACGAACGCCCGCTCGACACGTTGTTGGTCACGGTCGGCGTCGCCATGGTGTTGCAGCAGTTGGCCAAGGACATCTTCGGCGCTCAGGGCGACCCGGTGAACGCACCGTCGTGGCTGCGGGGCAGCATCACGGTGTTCGGCTACGCCTGGCCCCATCGTCAGCTCCTCACGATCGTGCTCGCGCTGGCGGTGCTCGGTGGGCTCAGCGGGTTGCTCAAGTACAGTTCGTTCGGCCGGCGGATACGCGCCACGGTGCAGAACCGCGAGCTGGCCGAGACCGTCGGCGTCTCGACCCGCAGCGTGGATCGCATGACCTTCTTCCTGGGTTCCGGGATGGCCGGGATCGGTGGCGTCGCCATCGCGTTGATCTCGGGCACAAATCCCACGCTCGGCACGACCTACATCATCCCCGCGTTCCTCGTGGTCGTTGCCGGCGGTGTCGGACAGATCAAGGGAACGGTGATCGCGGCATGGGTGGTCGGGGTCGCGACGGCCTACCTCACCGACTGGACCAGCGGGAGCATGGCGCAGGTCATCTCGTTCGCACTCGTCGTCGTCTTCCTCCAGTTGCGACCTCAGGGACTCTTCACCGTGCGAACCCGGGCGCTGGCATGACCACGACCGTCGCCGACGTGAACGACGCCCCGTCGCGGCCCGCACGTACGGCCGCAGCATTCTCTCCGGCCGCGCTCCTTCGGTCGCACGGATCCCTGCTGCTGATCGCGGCGCTGGCCGTGATGCTCCTCGTCTGGGCACCGAACTCGCTCTCCGTCTTCCGTCTGGGGAACCTCGGCAAGTACTGCTCGTGGGCGCTCGCTGCGGTCGGCATCGGGCTCGCATGGGGTCGAGGCGGGATGCTCGTCCTCGGCCAGGGGGTGTTCTTCGGTCTCGGTGGTTACGCCATGGCGATGCACATGAAGCTCGAGGCCGCAGGTCCTGGAAGGGTCCCGGACTTCATGGAGCTCTACGGAGACTCGACCATGCCCTTGTGGTGGGAGCCGTTCCGAAGCGGACCCTTCACGTTGTTCGCGATCGTCGCCCTGCCGGCACTGGTGTCGTTCGTGATGGGGTACGCGGTGCTCAAGCGTGGAGTGAAGGGCGCCTACTTCGCGATCCTGACCCAGGCGATGGCCGTCGCATTCGCAACCCTCCTGGTCGCCACGATCAAGCAGACCGGGGGGTTCAACGGGCTGAACACCTTCACCACGTTCTTCGGTCAGAACCTCTACGACCCGGCGGTCCAGAAGAACCTGTATCTGATCACCGCGGGGATGCTCATCGTCTGCCTCGTGGTGGTGTGGCAGTTCAACCGGAGTCGCTACGGCGAACTCCTCGTCGCCACCCGCGACGCCGAGGAGCGGGTCCGCTTCCTCGGGTACGACCCGGCCAACATCAAGCTGGTCGCGTTCATGACCGCCGCGGTGATGGCCAGCATCGGAGGGGCGATGTTCGCTCCGCTCGTGGGGATCATCTCGCCGTCGGATGTCAACGCCACCGCCTCGATCATGATGATCGCCGGCGTCGCGTTGGGCGGACGTGCGTCCTTGCTCGGACCGGCGGTCGGCGCCATCGCCGTGGGTTTCGGCCAGTCGGCGCTCTCGGAGCGGTTCCCCACGAACTGGGTCTACTTCCAGGGAGGTCTGTTCGTCGTCGTGATCCTCCTGCTCCCCGGTGGCATCGCGTCGGTTGGCGCGAAGGTCCGGGACCTGCGCCCCCGACGGCGTCCGGCAGCGCTGACCGTCACCGAGGCGGAGGTGGTGGCATGACCGCGTCATTCCGCGGCGAGGACTACCTCGAGGTCGGCGGGCTGACCGTCGACTTCGACGGGTTCAAGGCCGTCGACGGTGTCGACCTGACGTTGTTGCAGGGGAGGCTGCACTTCCTCATCGGCCCGAACGGCGCGGGGAAGACGACCCTCGTCGATGCGCTGACCGGTCTGGTGAACGGCACCGGACGAGCGTCGTTCCGTGGACACGACCTGCTCGGCATGAAGGCGCACGAGATCGTCCGGTTGGGCATCGGCCGGACCTTCCAGACCGCGACGGTGTTCGATCAGCTGAGCGTCGTCCAGAATCTCGACATCGCCGCCGGACTCCACCGCAAGGCCTGGACCCGCATGCGGGCTCGACGGCGTGTGCCGGAGGTGGTCGAGGAGGCGCTGGAGACGATCGGACTCGCCGCGCTCGCGGAACGCCCGGCCGGGATCCTGGCCCACGGTCAGAAGCAGTGGCTCGAGGTGGGCATGTTGTTGGTACAGGACGCCAAGGTCATGTTCCTCGACGAAACAGTGGCAGGCATGAGCAGCGAGGAGCGGGAGCAGACGGGAGCTCTCCTGCAGCGGATCGTCGCCGACCGCACCATCGTGGTCATCGAACACGACATGGAGTTCATGCGCTCCTATGCCGACATCGTCACCGTCATGCACGGCGGCACGGTTCTCGCCGAGGGAAGCGTCGCCGAGATCCAGGCGGACCCGCAGGTCCAGGAGGTCTACCTGGGGACCGCGACGGAGGTTTCGGTCGATGCCTGATTCCATGCTCGAACTCGTCGGCGTCACCGCGGGGTACGGGCGATCGATGGTCCTCTTCGACGTCGACGTGGTGGTCCCGAGCGGCGGGGCGGCGGCCATCATGGGACACAACGGCGCCGGCAAGACCACGCTCCTCCGTGTCGCCGTCGGCCTCGTCCCCGTGCGATCCGGCCGGGTGCTCCTCGACGGCGAGGACGTCACGCGGATGGTGCCCAACCGGCGCGTCGCCCGGGGCCTCGGCTACGTCCCCCAGGGTCAGCTCTGCTTTCCGCAGATGACCACGCTCGAGAACCTGCAGTTGGTGACGACCGTTCGATCCGAGATCGACGAGGTCCTCGACACCTTTCCCGCGCTCGCCGATCTGTTGAGCCGCCCGGCCGGCCTCTTGTCCGGTGGCCAACGTCAGCAACTGTCGATCGCCCGGACATTGTTGACCAAGCCGCGGCTGTTGATCCTCGACGAGCCGACCGAGGGGATCCAGCCGAACGTCGTCGCGGAGATCGAGGAGGTCATCGCCGACCTGACGCGTCGGGGCGACCTCACCGTGTTGCTCGTCGAGCAGCATGTCGGGTTCGCGCTCCGAGCGACGGACCGCTACCACGTGCTCGAGTCGGGACGAATCACCGGGACCGGCGAAGGCGGCGAGGGGGCGCTCGACGAGGTCCGCGCTGCGATGGCGGTCTGATCCCCGCGATCTCCGGCGTCGCCCCGCGGCCGGAGTCTCGGTCAGTTCTCCGGCTTGGCGGCTTGGGGCGAGGCGAAGATCAACGTTCCTCGGCGTCGGCTGATGCTGGCCGACTGCACAGCCGACGCGCGATCTGGAACAGTCGACGCATGGCACCCTCGGTCTCGAAGTTCACGTTCACGGGTTCGCACGGCGACGCGCTGGACGCCCGACTCGACCTCCCGGTGGGCGTGCCTCGGGCGTTCGCGTTGTTCGCGCACTGTTTCACCTGCGGGAAAGACATCGCCGCGGCCTCACGGATCAGTCGTGGTCTGGTGGATGCCGGCATCGCCGTGCTCCGCTTCGACTTCACCGGGCTCGGCTCGAGCGAGGGCGAGTTCGCCAACACCAACTTCACGTCCAACGTCGCCGATCTCGTGGCGGCGGCGGGAGCCCTGGTCGATCGTCACGAGGCGCCGGCGCTCCTGATCGGTCACAGCCTCGGTGGTGCGGCGGTGCTCGCGGCGGCGCCACAGATCCCGTCCGTTCGCGGGGTGGTGACACTCGCGGCACCGTCCGAACCGGCCCACGTCGCCGGCGTGTTCAGTCCGGACTCGATCGAGGAGATCGAACGCGACGGCGAAGCCGAGGTCCAACTCGCCGGTCGCCCGTTCCGGATCCGTCAGCAGTTCCTCGAGGCCATCTCCCAGACCCGC
>JAPKDO010000327.1 GCA_028822535.1 Acidimicrobiales bacterium | reverse complement strand
GGTTCGGCGCATGGCAGGTGATCATCAACGAAGCCGGTCAGACGCCGGTGAGCCTCAACCGGGGCCTCGCCGCCGTGGTGGGCGATGTGCTGGTGCGAGTCGACGCTCGGTCGATCATCCCGACCAGCTATGTACGGACTGTGCTCGCTGTCCTGGATGAGCGCCCCGAGATCGCTGTGGTGGGTGGTGCGCAGCGTGCCGTCCCTCGCGACGGGAGCCATCGAGCGCTCGGCATCGCTCGCGCACTGAACAACCGGTGGTCGACGGGCCTGGCCCGCTACCGCCGCACGTCCGAGTCGGGTCCGTCCGACACGGTGTACCTCGGAGCCTTCCGCACCGGCGAGCTCCGTGATGCTGGCGGTTGGGACGAGCGGTTCTCGACGAACCAGGACTTCGAGCTGAACCGTCGCATGTCGGAGCGCGGGCTCGTGTGGTTCGTCGGCGATCTCGCGGTCGGATACCGGCCGCGTTCGACGTTGCGCGAGCTGTGGATGCAGTACGTCCGTTTCGGTCGGTGGAAGGCCATGTACTGGAGCATCACGGGCGACCGTCCCAGGCCGCGCCAGCTCGCCATCTTGTCCGCGCCCGTGGTGGGCGCCGGAACAGTCATCGCGCTCACCACATGGCGGCGCAGGCCTGCGGTCGTCGTCGGTCTCGTGGCTGCTGGTGCGGCACTCGGTGTCGAAGTCGAGCGTCGTGGGGCCTCTGAGCCTCCTGCGACCGCCATGGGGCATGCGGCCGGCGTCGCCGCCATCGCCGTAATGAGCGTCGGCTGGCTCGCGGGGGCGTACCAAGGGATGCTCCGCTGGATGCGGGCCGGGTCATGAGGTGAGCGCAGCCTCGAGCAATTGCTCGAGGCGTTGCCAGTTCACACCGACCGTGTACTGGTCGCGTACATGAGCCCGCGCGGCTTCCGCACGCCGGTTCCGGAGCGACGGGTTGCGTAGGAGTTCGATGAGGGCGCCGCGGAGCGCTGCCGCGTCGTTGCTCGCGACCACGGATCCACGTTCAGGGAGGAGGAGATCCGGGATCCCGGCGACCTCTGTGCTGATGACCGGCAGGCATCTCGCCATGGCCTCGATGAGGACGTTGGGAACACCGTCTCGATCGCCTTCGGCCGTGACGCGACTCGCCAGCGCGAACACGTCTGCGGCATCGAGTTCCGCAATGATGTGGTCCTCCGCGACGTGGCCGACGAGGGTGACGCGCTCGCCGACGTCGAGGCGGCCGATGAGTGACTCGAGGCGGGACCGTTCGTCCCCCTCGCCGACGATGCGTAGATGGACGCCCTCGATTCCCGCCACGGCCTCGATCAGGACGTCGTGTCCCTTTTTCGGTCGTAGTGCGCCGACGCTGACGACATGGGACCCGTCGCCTTCATGGGTTCGACCGGCGTTGACGAAGTCGTCGGGAACTCCCATGCGGAGGACGTCGGGATCTCGGCCGTGGTCCGTCCGTACGTCGGCTCGGATGCGTTCTGACTCGACGACCACGACGCTGGCGGCTGCCAGCTTCCTGCGCAGGAGCCCGTCCACCAGTTCGTGCTCGTAGATGTCGTGCGCGTGCGGCATGACTCCGAAAGGCGCGCCGAACAGGGTGGACAGCCCCCAGGCCGTGGTGGCCGAGAGCCACGCGAAGTGCGCGTGGATCCAGTCAGGCCGCGACAAGCGATCGTGCCCAGCGAGTGCGAGGGCGAGCGCGTAGCCGTGGCGGGGGAGGTTCCGTCGCGATGCGCCACGCAGGAGGCGCAGCACCCGTGACGCCCGTCGGGGGTGGCGAAGCAGGAACGACGCGGCGCCGACGACGACCGCCCACCGGGACAGGTGCTCGACGTGTGGCCCGCCGGCGACGGGAATCGGCTTCTTCAGCGAGAGCACGGAGATCTCCTGCCCGGCGGCGAGTCCGGCGGCGACCTCTCGCCGCACGAATGTCTCGGTGGGTTCGCCCCATCGGCTGACCACGTACAGGATCTTCACGACGACACCGGGGGCGGGGGAGTACGGGAGCGGAGTTGTCGAGGCAGCCAGCGGAGTGCTCGCCGGTGACGCGCAAACTGCACGCGGTCGCGTGTGACAGCGCCGTGGATCATGCCCACTATCGTCTGGACGAACAGGAGTCCGATCAGGACGGGGCGCTTCCCGAAGCGGCTCGTCCGAACGATGAACTCGATCGTGCCGTCGAGGCGATGGAGGTGGGCGATCGCCTGCTGGTCGACGTTGCCGGCAGCGGTCGAGGCGCCGCCGACATGCGTCGCCATGGCGTCGGCGCAGAACCAGACTGCGAGGCCGCGCTCGCGCACACGCCAGCACAGGTCGAGATCCTCGAGGTACATGAACACGCTCTCGTCGAGCCCACCCATGTCACGGAGTAGTTCCGTCCGCATGAGCATGAACGCCCCGTTCACACACGGGACCTCTCGGGAGTCGGTGCGATCCCAGCCAGGGAAGTACTGCCAGTCGAAGCGGCTACTGAGGCGAGGAAGTCCGAGCGTCTCGAGCAAGACCGTCCGCATGCTCTTGAACCGTCGGGCTGCTGCGCGGTCGGGCGTTCCGTCGGCCGTGCGTAGATTGGCCCCCACAATGCCGGCGCCGGTGTGCTCGAGGAGGTCGATGGATCGCCCGACGGTGTGGCTGTCGACGATCACGTCGGGGTTGAGGAGCAGCGCGTACTCGTTGTTGCACTCCGCGAGTAGGGCGTTCACGGCACGAGCGAAGCCGAGATTCTGTGCCATCGCCACGACGAGCGCGGCGGCGTCGGTGCAGTCGAGCGAATCATCCATCGACGCGTTGTCGATCACCAGCACACGAACGCATCCCTCGGTGCCGTGCACTGACTCGAGGCACTGCCGCAACGTCTGTGCCGAGTTCCACGAGACCACCAGGACATCGACGGCGTGCGACCGCGGGCTCATTCCACAACTCCGTGGTCTCGAAGTTCCGCCAGCGAAGGAAGTGCGAAGTCGTCAGCCTCGTAGGTCAGGGTGACTGGGCTTGTCGGTGGCGGCGGTCTCAACGCTTCGAAGATGTCGAGCGCCGGCGATCTCCAAGGCAGTCCAGCGCCAAGGTGGTAGTCCTCGTACTTGGTCAACGGTTCCTGAGTCTGGGGGTGTACGAGGACAGCTGGACGTTCGAGAGCATGAGCGAAGACGAGGCCGTGGAGCGACGAGCTGTAGACCACCTCCGAACGTTGGATCTCCTTCGCCAGCTCGAGTGGGGGAGAGTCGATGTCGACGAACCGGACGCCGTCCGGCAGCGAGCCTCGATACCGAACGCGTTCGCGGTAGTGCGGAATGAAGACTCGGCGCGAAGGCTCGGCATCTAGGTCCTCCACCATGAAGCGGAGCATGAGCCCTGGATCGAGGAGTGAGCGAAGTAGGTCGAGAGAGTGTCCAGCGCGCTCGAATCGTGCTGCGGTGATGGGTCCGCGAACGGCCCGTATGGTGCACGGTGCCTCGCTGGACGCGGGGATCGGTCGATTCTTGGCACCGATCCCACACACCACGTCCCCATGCTGGATGCGATGTGCCACGGAGCCGATCGTCAAGAGCCGATGGCCTCCGTCGCTGTGGTTTCGCACAGGGGCGCCGTAAACGTGGCGGAGCAACGTCGCCGCGAAGATGTCTCCGGCGTTGCCGTGCAACAGGAACTCGTCTGAGGCGCGCCCGGAGAGCCGTGCGCGCAGACGGTCGCGTCGGGTCGCGCTGCGGTCGGCCCAGTAGTACGTCCGAATCACCAGAGACGGCTCCATTCGAGCGAAGCGATGGAGAAGTCGGTGTCGTTGATCCCGTAGGCGATCGTGGCCACCTCACCATCGAAGTCCAGACCGGACGCGTACGTGCATGACCACAGGTTCACGTTGTGCTTGATACGCGTGCCCAGGAGCGACCGGGCAGAGTGGAAGAGTCTGACGCCGCTCACCCGCGCGGCATGGGGCGGGTCCATGGACAGCTCCGCGGCACGGACGAGGTACAGGCGCCGTCCCCGCAGGTAGTGGCGTTCATGGGTCAGGAGGCGCATCGAACGGCCGAACACGACTGGTTGCGACGCGATCGACAGGCGAGGGCGCGTGGGCACGACCGATGGCATCGTGCCGGTACGGGAGAAGCTGACTTGGTGGTCAGCGGCCTCCTCGGCCCGCCGGACGGCGGCCCGTGTGCACCGCAGCGTCTCTGTCGGATCGATCGAGTAGAGAACGCCGACCTCATCGGGG
>JAPKDO010000326.1 GCA_028822535.1 Acidimicrobiales bacterium | reverse complement strand
GTGCGGCCCATTGAACTCGCCCTGAGGAGCCGCGCCCATGGGCCATACGGCTCTCCTGACGTCGAGAAATCGGGCGCTTGGCGTTGGTGGGTGGGAGTGAGATGTCCGTGACGTCGGTCAGGGCCCCTGTGTGATGGCGATTGCGAGAATGGGCCCCTTGTAGCTGTGGGGTTTGCGTCCACCATGCGGTGAGCGATCGGCGTGATTTTCGATGTGCACGACCAAGTGAGAGACGAAGGAGAACACGCCGGTGACTCTCGACACGATCAAGCCGGGCGAGCGAACCGATCTGGTCCTGGCGCTCGCGCACGGGGTATTGCATGAACTGATCGAGGCCGTGGCCGCACTCGCTGCACCTCCTCGCCCTCTATGCACTCGTTCCGCTACGACGCACGACCGGTCGCGCTCGACGACTCGTCGTCCCACCAGAGTTCGCCGTGGGCACGGTGCTCGGAATCCCGGCCCAGCAGGTGAGGAAACGTCACCATCTCTTCCGATTTCTTCGCAGCGACCGAACGCTCCCCGACGGCGTCGTTTGAGTTCCGGCGACAGTGAAACAAACCCATCTTCAACCCCTGCCCGTTGACGCCGCATTTGAAATATTGGCCAGCAGAGCGCTGAGTGCTGGGTCTGCCAGAATGCACCCCTCACGAGAGAGCGATCGCTGAACGGAGACAGCAGCAATGACCGATGACAGCGTCTTGATAGTCGGGCAAGGATACGTGGGTCTGCCATTGGCCATGCGGGCCGTCGAGGTCGGCTTCGACGTCACCGGTCTCGACCTCGATGCCGCCAAGGTCAAACGGTTGAACGCAGGCGAGTCCTACATCGAGGACATCACCGACGACCGACTCCGCGCCGCGCTCGACTCGGGCCGGTACCGGGCCACAGCAGACATCGACGAGGTGTCGCGATTCGATGTGGCTGTCATCTCCGTCCCCACTCCGTTGAAAGAAGGCATTCCTGACCTGCGGTTCATGGAGGAAGCGGCGAGAGCGTTGGCCCCGAAGGTCACCACCGGCGCCACCGTCGTCCTCGAGTCCACCACGTATCCGGGCACGACGGACGAACTCGTCGGGCCGATCCTGGAAGCAGGCAGCAGTCTCACGGCTGGCGTCGACTTCCACCTGGGCTACTCCCCTGAACGGATCGACCCGGGAAACGCGACGTGGACACTCGAGAACACACCGAAGGTGGTCTCCGGCACGACACCCGCCTCGCTGGAACGCGTGCAGTCGTTCTTCGATCACATCGTCGAGACCACAGTGCCGGTGAGTTCCACGCGCGAGGCCGAGCTCACGAAGCTGCTGGAGAACACGTTCCGCCACGTAAACATCGCGCTCGTCAACGAACTCGCGATGTTCGCCAACGATCTTGGCATCGACGTGTGGGAAGCGATCGACGCTGCAGCCACCAAGCCGTTCGGATTCATGAAGTTCACACCCGGGCCGGGAGTGGGCGGGCACTGCTTGCCCGTCGACCCCAGCTATCTGTCGTGGCAGGTGAGGCGAAGCTTGGGCACCAGTTTCCGCTTCGTCGAACTGGCCAACGAGGTCAACGATCACATGCCCGACTACGTGGTCCGGCGCATCACCACTGCCCTCAACCGGGAGAAGAAAGCAGTGAATGGCGCCACGGTGCTGTTACTCGGCCTGGCGTACAAGAAGAACACTGGCGATGCACGCGAATCGCCGTCACGGATGATCTCGGCTCAGCTCGCCGGCCTCGGTGCCGACATCTGGGCAGTCGACCCCCATGTCGCGGAGCGCGATCTGCCTCCCGACGTCACGGTGGCCGAACTCGACTCCTCCACCGTCACTCAGGCCGACATCGTTGTCCTGCTCGTGGACCACGACGCCTTCGACGCCCAAGTCATCACGTCGAACGGCACGCCGGTGCTCGACTGTCGGCGAGTTCTCGTCGCGTCCGACACCGTGGAGCACCTGTGAGCACCCCGCCTCGTTGCCTGGTCGTCGCCGGAGCCCGCCCCAACTTCATGAAGGTGGCGCCGATCCTGGCCGAGCTCGACAGGCGCGGTCGACCCGGCGTCCTAGTCCACACAGGCCAGCACTACGACGCTGCCATGAGCGACGTGTTCTTCGAAGAACTGGGAATTCCCGAACCTGATCATCACCTCGAGGTCGGCTCTGCCAGTCATGCCATCCAGACTGCCCGAGTCATGGAGGCATTCGAGCCCGTCCTCCTCGCCGAGAAGCCCGACGTCGTCATCGTGGCCGGCGATGTCAACTCGACCGTCGCCTGTGCTCTCGTCGCCGCAAAGCTCGGGGTCAAGGTTGCTCACGTCGAAGCCGGGCTCCGCTCGCGTGACTGGAGCATGCCCGAGGAGGTCAATCGGCTCGTCACTGACCGACTGAGCCAGTATCTTCTCGCCCCGTCACAGGACGGCGTCGACAATCTCCTCGCTGAGGGCTATCCCAAGGAGAGCATTCATTTCGTCGGCAACGTCATGGTCGACACCCTCCTCAACAATCTCGAACGTGCCAAACAGCGGCCAATCCTCAAGGAACTTGGCGTCGAGCCAGGCGGTTATGCGGTCTTGACCCTGCATAGGCCAAGCAATGTGGACGACCCGGAGACCCTCGGTCAGATATTGGAGGCTATCCGCCACGTCGGCACCCGTGTTCCCGTCTTATGGCCGGTCCATCCCCGACTCCGGGGCCGAGTCCGGCACCTCGGACTTCCGCAGAGTGTTCGCCTGCTCAACCCCGCTGGCTATCTCGACTTCATAGCCCTACAAGCCGACGCAGCCTTAGTGCTGACGGATTCTGGTGGGCTTCAAGAGGAAACAACCATCCTGGGTACGCCTTGTCTCACGCTACGCAACAACACCGAGCGTCCGGTAACGATCACCGATGGCACCAATCAGCTAGCCGGCACCGATCCGACGAAAATAGTCTTCCTCGCGGACAAGGTTCTCAGCGGACAAACTCCACCCGCATTACGACCCCCGCTCTGGGACGGACACGCAGCGGTCAGAATCGTCTCGCAGATCTCGTCGACGTAGATTCGGCGGATCGCATTGCCGGGTCGCGTCCGCTTTGTTGCTGCCGTCCAGACAGCGACAGCAATATGATTGATGCGATCGTCACGATGAAGCCGAACCGAATCGCGCCGTCGGTACCAGCTTTCAACGCTAGGACGAGGGTAGGGATTGAGGTGGTGAAAACTAGACGCGCTCGCAATGATTCCTTGAATCGCGCGGCGCCTGCCACACTCCATCGCGAGACCAGCAGAGAAAAGAGCACGAATACAGCTAGCCCACCCGAGTAGCCGAAGTACCAAGTAAGTTCCGCTGGCAGCGAATGCGGCACGCCGGTGCCGCTGGCCCACCGCTCTGGGAAAAACCTTTCCGCGAAGATGATTGATGAAGGGCTTGGCTTCTCAATCGGCAGGGCCGAAGGAATCGGCCCTGCCACATTACCCAACGCGGGTGAGATATCGAACCTCACAGCACCAGGGGCGAACTCATCTACACGATAGAGGCTCCGTACAGTATCAAAGGCGCCTAGCCCAAACCGCGCCCAAACATACTCCGCACGTCCCGCAGCCGATCCCGTGTCCACACCCTCGACCGGGACTTCGTAGCCTCCACCACGAATTTCCGTCTGATACTGAACCGTTACCAGTATCACTGAAACCGCAAGTCCCGCAAGTACGACCTTCGTCGACACGCGAACACGCCGACGCCCATAGAGCCAGAGCGCGACTAAGAGATAGGCAAAAAGCACAAAACGCGACTTTTGCCCCGTAAAAAACACACCAGCCAGAAACACTCCTCCAGCGGCCCAGCGCGCCAGCGTGCTGGAGCGACTTCCTGAGCGACAGAGGACCCAAGCCAAGCCCGGGACCGTAAGCAGCGCCAGCGCTGGACCAACAGATTCGCCGAGGCCATCGCCATGCTTCCGAACAAGTCCGTCCGCACGTGAGGCAAGGTCTCCACCTAGAACCTGTAGAAGAACGAGACCACCGACACCGACGAGCGCGGCCTTTAGCGCAGTCGCAGCGCCCACGACCCGCCTTGACACAGCCCCGTGGTGGCGGTCACCGGTCCGGAAGGAACCGGTGCGCACTATATACATGGCAATGATATGGACCAACAGGAATGGACAGCCCAGCAGAACCGCCCGTCGAGGAGCTTCAACCTCGCTCCAAGACGCTCCGATACCGAGATACCAGGTCGCAGGAAACA
>JAPKDO010000325.1 GCA_028822535.1 Acidimicrobiales bacterium | reverse complement strand
ACCGACAGCCGGGCCTGGTCGGCCTCGACGCTCGTGAATCGGCGCACCACCTCCACCAGGACCGTCGCTCCGATGACGATCGCACCGGTTCCCAACAGCACGAGCTCGATCACCGTCTCAGCCGACGATGCCGAGACGGTGACCAGGTCTTCACATGCGAATGCCCTACAGGGTTGCGGCCACCGGGATCAGGAAGAAGTTGATCGCGAGAACGATGGCCATCACCGAGAAGTCGATGCCGCCGAGGGACGGCAGCCGACGTCGTACGGGAACCACGACCGGGTCGGTGACCCGGTCGATCGACCGCTTGACGCCCTCGAGGGTCGAGCCCGGTCGAGTCCGAAACCAGCTGAGCAGTGCTCGGGCCACGAGGGCCAAGGATGCGATCTGGAGGATGGAGATGACGATGGCGGCCACGGAGCCGCTCCTTTCGTGGTGGGGCTTGTTGCGTACATCGTCTGCTCTCGGTCCTGAAGCCACGACGAACGATCCTGAACCAGACCTGAACGCGCGAGCGCTGTTGATCGCTGGGTCGAAGCGAGGTCGAAGCGCAGACGCGAAAGTGCCGGACCCCCCTGTCGGGTCCGGCACTCTGCTGTGGGAGTCACCCTGTCTGTTGTTGGTGGAGAGGTCAGCCCACAGGCGCAACCTCGGGGGCCTCGTTCGCCTCGGGGGCTTCGTCGGCCTCGTTGGCTTCGTCGGCTTCGGACTCCGTGCCCTCGTCGTCTTCCGAGTCGCCGGCCTCCTGGGCCAGGACGTCACCGTTGCCGGCATCGACCACGACCTCGGTCACGGTGCCATCAGCGGAGGTGATCTCCATCTCGTAGACGACGCTGCCGTCCTCGTTCTCGAGTTCGGGCGCACCATTCACGGTTCCGGGGACGGCAGCCAGAGCTGCCTGCTCCGCATCGGCCGGCGAGATCTTCGCCAGCCCTTCGAGCGCCTTGGCCTCGTCGGCCTCGGAGAGCGATTCGTCCTCCGGCGTCTGGATCGACCCGTTGAGGGTCGGGTCCTGGCTCTCGTTCTGCTCCGAGTCGACGGTGGTGTCGGTCGGGGCCGTCTGGTCGGGCGAGGTCGCTGCGCCTGCCAGCGCTGCAACACCGAGCGTCAGACCGACCGCTGCGGCACCGCCAGCGAGCACTCGCTTGGAACGATCCTTGATGGACATGGGATGGGTTTTCCTCTCATCGATGGGGCCGATCCGGTTGACCGACCTCCTTGATGAATCCCACGATCACAGGACCCCGCTGAGCCAGACCTGAAGGTGTCTGAAGGCAAGTTCAGGAATAAGCGCCAGACGGTGCTCCACCGCCTCTGCTGTCGTTGACCATCGCCGGCAGTGCGTCTCGCTTCCGACCACCGGCGAGCGTGGCCCACGCCACTGCGCCTGCGGGGATCGGCAGCCAGAACTGCACGATTCGATAGGCAGCCACACCGAGACTCGCCGTCGCCCGGGGAGTGCCGAAGCCGACAAGGGTGACGATGAGCGTGGTCTCGATCACCCCGAGCCCACCCGGCGACAATGGGACCGCGGCGAGAACGTTGGCAAGTCCATACGCGACGAGAAGCCCGGGGATCGATGCCTGGTGGCCGAACGCGGCGATGAAGAGCCACAGCACGGCGGCGTCGAGGAGCCAGTTGGTCGCGGCCCACCCGATCGCGGTGGCTGCAAGTCGTGGCTCTCGCCCGAGCGCGGTGAGTTGGTCGGCGGCGCGGCCCATGGCGGTGGTCAGCCGGTCAGCATCGAGGCGAGGGGTGCGGTTCGCGAGACTGGCGAGCACGCGCATGGTCCTCGTGCGTCCCCTGGTCAGCGCCGCGACCGCGAACGCGGCGACGGCGAGTAGCACAGCTCCGACCGCAGCTGCTGTGGCGTACAGCGGCTGGAACCCGGTTGTGGGGATCGAGACCACCAGACCGATCCACAAGATGACGTTGAGCATGAGCGCGGAGCCCAACGACTGGGTCGCCATCGCGAAGCTGGCACGTGCCGTGTCCACGCCGGAGCGGGTGAGGAGCCGGTACTGGAGCACGCCTCCTGCGGCAGCGCCGCCGGGAACAACGTGGTTCACGGCGAGGGACGACAACACGATTCGGAACATGCGCCACAGTCCCAGTCGTTGCTTGGCCGGGAGCAGCGACCGCGTGAGCTGGGCGTAGGAGACGAGAGCGAGCATCTCGAGGGCGGCGGCACCGGCGAGGAGCCACGGGTTGAGCCCGCCGAGCAGTCCCAGGGCCTTTCGAGTGCCGCCGATCTGCGGGAGGACCAGGAAGTGGAACACTCCGGCGAACAGGAGTGCCCGTGCGATCAGGCCGAAGGCTCGATGACCGCTCGGTTCTGGCGCCGTGTCGTCGGCGTCTTCGTCGGGGCTCACCCCGCGTGATCGTGGACGGTCTCGTCAGACGGATCTCGCCGTCGGGCCCGAACTCTGGCGATGACCGCGGCGGACGAGGTCATGACCAGCAGGCCGAGGGACATGAGGATCACCACCTCCATCTCGAGGCCTTCGACGGTGCCCCGCTCGGATGCCGTGACTGCGGCGTATCCGAGGAGCAGGACGATGGCAGAGGGGATCGCCGTGGCGACGAGAGGTCGGCGTGGGTCGAGTTCGACGGCGATCTCGCCGGCGAGGCCGAGGGTGCCGAAGAACAGGGCGATGCCGACGATCGGGGGCAGCCAGTTCGGAAGGGATGCGATTCCTTCGAGCGCGCCGGTGACGACGAAGGCGGCCAGCGTTCCCGTGGCGAGTAGGCCCAGGGCGGCGAGTCCTGCGTTGAGGGTCTTGATCATGGTGCTCCCACCGTGTCGAAGAAGAAGGTGACGAATCCTGCCGACATGCGCTGCACGTCCGCGATGTGGGGCGCGGTGGCCCACTGCAGGTCGTTCGGGTTGGGGTTGGCTGGATACGGGTGGGTGGCCGCTGGCAGATTCGCGAACGCCCGGTGGGCGCACTCGTCGGCCCAGCCTCGTGGTTGCGAAGAGCTCCAGTCCTCGCCTCCGTGGCCGCCGCCCACTCGGAAGTCGCTCTGGTAGATCCCGGCGTCCGAGACGGCCAGCGCGTCCTGGTTGTCCCGGACCCAACGTTCATAGGGGTTGTGATAGACGCCCACGCCGAACCATCCGTGTTGTGGGACGCATGAGTCCTGGACGAGGTGGAGCGCTGCGCCGAGCCAGTACACGGCATTGCCTCGGTCACCTGCGCTCCAGAGTCGGACCGCTTCGTCGAAGGCCTTCTCGGCGTTCGAGGCCGCCGACGCTCCGATGATGTACTGCCGGCCGCGGTGTGACCAGTGGTTGTGCAGATGGTCACGGATCTGGGAATAGAGCACGCCGTCGGCGTCGCCCGCTCCTTTGAGGAGCCGCCACTCGTAGGTGTTCGGGGTGCCGAGCGGCGCGCCGGTCGCAGGATCGGTTGCCTCCGGTGCGGTCGGATCAGGCGTCGCCAGGAACGCCGCCACGGCGTCGTGGCCGTCGGCGGTCAAGATCCTCACCCCCTGCGCGGCGAACCACTGATGCGTGCTCGCCTTCAGATCGACGCCACCGGTGTTCATCTGAGTCTGCGTCGGTGTTCCTCGGACCGCGGCGAACCAGGCGCCAGACGGCACCGTCGAGGTCAGGAGAAGCGACCCGGTGAGCGCGAGCCCCGGGGCGAGTCGACGGACACGGGGACGTCCGAGTCGAGTGGGATGAGACCGGCCCGAGGCCATGCCAAACGGGACCAGGCCCGCCACCAGGGTCGCCACCGCCTCCGCACCGATCGGAAAGCCCATGTCGCGCAGCAGCACGACTGTGGCGAGTGGAAGCCCGACGACCAGCGCTCTCGTGGCCAGCGAAGGACCGATCGTGCGGGTGACGCGTCCGGCAAGGACTGCGGTGGCGATCCACACCCCCAACAGGATCTGTGAAGGCAACACGGGGACCGACGCGGAGAGCAACAGGACGCCGAGCGCGGAGACTGCGAGGAGTCCGAGTCCGGTCATCGGTGCGGCGACGTGGCGTTGGAGCGGTGAACTCATGGTGAAACAACCCGTGCTTCGATGGACGGCATACGCAGCTCGACCTGCGATTCGTGTCGGCTGGCGGATTCGTCTTCCTCGATGATGTCGCGGAGTTCCGATCGCCGCCGGATCAACGCGTCGGCGCCGACGATCGCGGCAATCCAGACGGTCCCGAGGAGCCACCCACCGATCACGTCGGTCAACCAATGCGCTCCGAGGTACGCATGAGAGAACCCGACGAGCGCT
>JAPKDO010000030.1 GCA_028822535.1 Acidimicrobiales bacterium | reverse complement strand
TGCTACTCGGGATCAATCATTCGAACCCGCAAGACCATCATCACTGCCGGTCGATGACGCAGCAGGCGGGTGCCCGGAAACGTCGTCCCCGACCGGAGCGTCATCCGGCGTGCATCATGCGTCCCGACCCGGCAGCAGGGGCGGCGGAAGGTCGGTGCGCTGCGTGGCACCCTGAAGATGTGGCTCGGGAGTCGATAGGTCTGAGATTCGTTCGGTACACGCAGAATGAACCTCCGACGCAACCCTTCTTCAGTGCGCATCGCGTCGAGTGGTGCGCCGTTCTGTCAGCCCTCTTTGTCGCCCCGTTCCTCGTCCTATCGGTGCCGGTGGTCATTGCGACTGACAAGCCGAGGCCAACGGTCATCGCGGTCGTTATCGTCGGCGCTGGTGCCTCCTGGGCCGTGGGAACCGTCGGGATCCTGCTGCTGACGTGGATTCGCTTCCTGTTCGGCGCCGCCGACCCGAACGCCGAACGCCCCGACGAGCCCGGCTTCCCGACGGCGCAGACGCTCGGGCCCGTTCGACATCGAGACTCTCGCACCATCGATTGGGCGGGCGGCGTCTGTGTGTTGGGCGGCGTGGCCCTGTTCGTCGCAGGGAGGTCGGTCCATGGCGGCGTTGTCGCGGCTGCTGTGGCGCTGACGACGGTCGGGCTGGTGATCTTCTTCGCCCGAGGCGGCGGTCGGCCTTCGCAGTAGCCGCTCCGACGTGCCGGTAGTCCTCGGCCCGGTTGAGGTCAGGCACCGAGGCGATCGCCGCACCGATCATCCAGCTATCTGTTGCGGGGAGTGCGATGTACCCGGCAGTCGGGTCTGCCCTGCAAACTCGACGTCACAGCCGTCGGCCCCCGACGCCTGGAGCGTCGAGTTCGTCTCCTCGGTGGCGAACGCAGGAGATGTGCGATAGCGCGGGCAGCGACGACGGTGGGCACTCGACAGAACGGCGTGGCCCGAGCGTTCGGAGCGGCTGTTGGATTGCGGACCGCCGCCAGTTCGGTGGTCGACCGGGACCGCTGGACGTGTGGTCGGGCCCAGAACGCGTCGATGCGCGGGTTCGGCCCACACATCGGGACCGACCCGGCGTCGGCTACGTCGCCGGGAGATGAAGGGGGAAGCCGAAGCGTTCGAAGGATTCCTCGACGTCGAGGAAGGCGTGGACCTCGGCGATGCGATCGTCGCGGAGTTCCAACACCTGGAGCGCCCAGGGGGCATGGCCGCCGGCAGGGTCGACGCGGTACTGGGCGAAGGCGGGGCAGCCGTTGGCCCAACCGGCGATGAGGCGGGAACCCTCACACTCGGACCCCGGCCCGACGTACCAGGTGAGCAGATCATCGACTCCCTGGAGCCACATGGCGTAGGGCGGCATGGTCTGGATCACGTCGTCGTGCAGCAGGGTGGCGAGCGCATCCATGTCGTAGCGCTCGAATGCGTCGACATAGCGGTCGAGCAACGCCTGCTGTTCGGACGTCAGCACTGCGGGCGCGGTCGACGTGGGGGCGTCGGCCATCGTCGCCCGAGCCCGTTGGAGGGCGCTGTTCACCGACGCCACGGTCGAGTCCAACAGTTCGGCGGTCTCGGCGGCCGACCAGTGGAGCACCTCGCACAGGATGAGCACGGCGCGTTGGCGAGCGGGCAGGCGCTGGAGGGCCCCGACGAAGGCGAGGCGGATCGTGTCGCGGGCCGACGCCACAGCGGCGGGGTCACCATGGAGGTCGACGACGGCCTCGTCCGGGATCGGCGTGATCCACCGGTCCTCGGGGAGGACGTCGGCGAGGTGTTCGGGATCGGGCGTCCGCGACGGGCCGAGGTCCACGGGCCGCGCTCGACGCTGGGGTGAGCGGCCCATGTCGGTGCAGACGTTGGTTGCGATGCGGTAGAGCCAGGTGCGGACGCTCGATCGGCCCTCGAAGCGATCGGCTGCCTTCCACGCTCGGACCATCGTCTCCTGCACGGCGTCCTCGGCCTCGGAGCCCGAGCCGAGCATCCGATAGCAGTAGGCGGTCAGCTCGCGTCGGTGGGCTTCGAACTGCTCGACCGTGGGGTCCGGAGCGGTGGTGCGCACGATGGTCATCGTAGGTCTGTCTCCTCGGGGCCGAGCAGGACGGCGTCCATGCCCGCCAGCTCGATCAGGGAACGGAGTTCGGGGCTCACGTCGGTCAGGTGCACGCGACAGCCGAGCCGTTTCGCGGACAGCGCCAGGCGACACAACAGGTCCACCTCACCGAGGTCGCTCGCGTCGACCGCCACGAGGCATCACGCCTTCTCGGGTCGGTAGGTGCAGATGAGCACCCCGGTCGGTGCCTGGACGGTGGAGACGAGGTGGAGCGGCCGCCGTTCACCGTCGGTCGGGAAGACCGACTTGCCGCCGCCGAGGAGCACGGGCTCGATCATGAGCAGGTACTCGTCGACGAGGCCCGCAGCGATCAGCGTGCGGCTCAGCTGCGACGAGCCCATCACCGTCAGGCTGCCGCCCGGCTCCGCTCTCAGTTCGGTGAGGCGATCGACAGCGTCCTCGCCGGGGATGATCGTCGAGTTGTTCCAGGTGAGATCGTCGTCGGTGAGCGTGGAGGTGACGACGTACTTCGGGAACTCGTTCATCCGGGTGGCGAAGGGGTCCGAGCCGTCGTCGCGGTCGGGCCACGCCGCGGCCATCGTCTGCCATGTGCGGCGTCCGAAGAGCAGCGCCTCGGTGTCGGCCATGGCCTCGCCGATCGCTCCTCCCATGGTTTCGGGATCGAAGTACGGCATCGACCAGCCACCGTGGGCGAAGCCGTCATCGGTGTCCTCGTCGGCCCCGCCCGGTGCCTGGACGACGCCGTCGAGGGAGATGAAGTCACTGAGGACGATGCGCATCAGACAGCCCCGTCCCCGGCGTTGTTCGTTGCCTCGAGGTCGACCATCCAGGACACGCCGAAGCGGTCGACGCACGATCCGAACAACGGAGACCAGAAGGTCGCCTCGAGGGGCATGTCGATCGTGCCGCCGTCGGCGAGCGACTCGAAGATGCGGCGCGCCTCGCCCTCGTCGGTGAGTGCGATGTTGATCGATACGCCCTTCGCTCCGGACCCGTCGCCGGACGGGTCGTCTGACGCCATGAGCAGCGTGCCGTCGTCGAAGACGAGGGCGGCGTGCATGATCATGTCCGGCGTGGCGCCGGGCATCGTCTCGCCCTCGGGTGCGGACGTCATGTCCATCATCTCGAGGTGTCCGCCGAAGACCTCGTGGTAGCGGGTCATGGCTTCCCGGCAGGTGCCGGAGAAGAACAGGTACGGATGCAGGGGCATGAGAACTCCGATGGTCGAACTGGGTGGGTACAGCGGTGTGGACGGAGTACCTACACCAGACTCATCGGTCCATCGGAGGAATTCCTCAGACCTGCGAGCGACCCCGCTCCGTGACCGCCTGACGTCGGGCTTCGAGGTCGGCGCCGTCGCGGCCACCGGACTGCCATTCGCCGGCGACCCGGCCCTCGATCGCCCACGCTTCTTCGCCGTCGACGAGCGCTCCCTGCGCATAGGTTGAGAGCATCTGGCGAACGGCCACCGCGTCGTTGGACGCGATGTCGGCCGCCAGCTTCTGCGCGAAGGGCACGCATTCGTCATGCGGGACCACGTGGTTGACGAGGCCCCACGACAGCGCCGTCTGGGCATCGAGGAAGTTGCCGGTGGTCGACAACTCCTTCGCACGCCGGAACCCGACCGCCTCGGGCAGCAGCACGGTCAGACCCCAGCCGGGCATGATCCCCATGCGGGCGTGGGTGTCGGCGAACGCGGCCTTCTCGGACGCGATCAGGAAGTCGCACGCGAGCGCGACCTCGAACCCGCCGGTGATGGCGACGCCGTTGATCGCTCCGATGAGCGGCTTCGTCAGCGGCGGCACGGGGCCACGTTGTGACGACGTCTCCCCGGCCGCACCCGTCTCGCTCAGCGCGGCGCCGGCGGTCGACGCCAGTTCCTTCAGGTCCAGGCCTGCGCAGAATGCGGGGTCGGCGCCGGTGAGGACGATGGCGGCCACGGTGTCGTCGGCCTCGAGCTCGCCGACCGACTTCCACAACGCTCGACGGAGCTCCTGGCTCAGGGCGTTGCGCGCCTTCGGGCGGTTCATCGTGACGGTGGCCACGCCGCCGTCGCGGGTGACGAGAACAGTGTCGCTCACGTGCGGTACTCCAGTGGTAGGTCGCCGAGGCGGACGAGCATGGACGCGATCCACACACCCATCGCGGCGAAGTGATCATCGAGTTGTGAGCCGTCGGTGAGGGTCTTGTCGTCGAGCTCGTACGAGCCTTCGAAGCCGAACTCGATGGCGTGCCCGATTGCTTCCAAGTGATCGGTGTACGCGGTCTCGACGGTCGGGGCGGTACGCCCGAGTCGCGTGCCACCGATGGGCGCGCTCTCGTCGGGGAGCGATGCCATCACGTCGTCAGGCTCGGGGAGGATGGTCAGGTGCTGCACGCGGAGCACGATGCTGACCTCGATGCGCGGATCCTCGTCGGGCTCCTCGGATCGAAGCCATGTGCGGAAGGCACTCTGCGACCACGTCGGCCAGTCGAGCGTGATGTCGGCGCGTACGCGTGCGGGGGTGTCCTCGCCGGGAAGGCCGTAGGACGTCTCCCAGGTGGTGTCGCCCGTGAGGAGGTCGTGCTGGAAGTGCTCGTCGGCAGCGATGCGTTCGAGGAGCGCTGCTTCCAATGCATCCCGGAGCGCTCCGATGGCGTCGGTGAAGACATGGTCCAACATGGCGGGCGGACCCTACGGACTCTCCAGGCGGGTGGCCGCCTGTTCCCACTCGCTCATGAGCCGCGCCGCCTCGTCCTTGGCAGCGTCGTGCCGAGCCTGGAGGTCGACGACCTTGTCGGTGTCGGCGTAGACGTCCGGATCGGCGAGCTGGGCCTGCAGGTCGGCGACCGTCGTCTCCGCCTGCTCCCACTTCTTCTCGAGGCGGTTCACCTGTTTGCGCAGCTCGCGGTCCTTCTGCGGATCGGTCACCGGCTTCTGCTTCTTCTTCGGCGGGGGAGGTGCTGCCGCCTTCTTCTTGGGTTGTTGCTTCTTGGGCTGTTGCTTCTTGGGGGCGGGCCGTTCGTTGCCGGCGGTGTCGCGGCGTGTCGTGGGGCCCGACGGGTTGAGGACCGACTCGGGCACACCATGGTGGAACCGTGCCGTGCCGTCGCGCACGTCCACGACGTCGTCGGCCACCGACCGGATCAGGTAACGGTCGTGGGTGACGAGCAGGACGGTGCCGGGGTAGACGCGGAGCGCGTCCTCGAGCATGTCGCACGACGCGAGGTCGAGGTGGTTGGTCGGCTCGTCGAGGATGAGGAGCCCGGCAGGTTCGGCCATGACCTTCGCCAACGCGAGGCGGGTCCGCTCGCCGCCCGACAGCACGCCGACCTGACGTTCGACCGCGTCGTCACGGAACCCGAACGACGCGAGGTAGGTGCGCAGTGACTTGCCTCGGGGTGTCTCTGCGCCGATGCCGTCGCGGGCGACCTCGAGCACCATCTGGTCGGGGTTCAGCTCGTCGGCCTGGTGCTGTTCGAAGCGGGCGACGGTGACCGACTGACCGATCTCGGCCGACCCCTCCATCGGGGGGAGGTCGCCGAGCAGCATCTTGAGCAGCGTGGTCTTGCCGGCACCGTTCGGACCGACCAGCGCCAGCTTCTGGCCGCGCTCGACGTGGACCGACACGTCGCGCAGGACGGGGGTGTCGTCGTATCCCGCGGTCATGTCTCTCAACTCGGCGACGACGCGGGACGTGCGCGGCGGCTCGGGGAACTGGAAGCGTGCCTGGAGTTCCTTGCGTTCGGGCACCTCGATCTTCTCGAGCTTCTCCAGCATCTTGATGCGGCTCTGCACCTGGCGGGCCTTGGTCGCCTTGTAGCGGAACCGTTCGACGAACTTCTCGGTCTGGGCCCGCTGCTTCGCCTGGGACGCCGCCTGGGCCTGGAGTCGTTCGATGCGCTCCTCGCGCTCGACGACGAACTCGGCGAACCCGCCGACGTACTCGGTCAGGGTCTCGTTGGCGAGCTCGACCACATGCGTCGCGATGTTGTCGATGAAGTCGCGGTCGTGGGACACGAACAACAACGACCCCGTCCACGACTTGAGGCGCTGTTCCAACCAGCCCACCGAGTCGAGATCGAGGTGGTTGGTCGGCTCGTCGAGGATCAACAGGTCCGGTGCCGAGAGAAGGAGGCGGGCGAGGGCGACCCTCATGCGCCACCCGCCCGACAGCTCGGCGACGGGTTTCTCGGCGTCCTCGGTGGCGAAGCCGAGCCCGGCGATCACCGCGTGGGCCTCGGCCTTGAACGCGTACCCGTTGAGCTGCTCGAAACGAGTCTGTGCGTCGCCGTAGGTGTCGAGTGCCTCGGGCGTGGTGTCGGTCGGACCGGCGGCGAGCGTGTGGTGCAGGTGCATGATGTCTGGCCGGCCGCCGAGCACCGTGTCGAGCACCGACCCGTCGTCCTCGGTCGGGATCTCCTGGGCCAGGTAGCCGATTCGCATGTCCTTCGGCTTGGTGATCGATCCCGAATCCGGCGTCGTGTTGTCGACGAGGATGTCGAGGAGTGATGTCTTGCCCTGTCCGTTCGCGCCCACGAGCGCAACCCGCCGGCCGGGGGACAACGACAGCGACACGTCTCGGAAGAGAACACGGCTGCCGTGCGCGAGGGAGAGTCCGGTGGCCGTGAGCACGATCTTCGAGCCTATGAACCGGGCTGCGGATCTCCCCAACCCGGTTCGGGCGCGTCTCGTTCGCGCTCATCCTGGGTAGGGACGCCGGCATGACACACCATGAGATCGAGATCGACCTTCCTGTCCGCACCGTGTATGACCAGTGGACGCAGTTCGAGGACTTCCCGCTGTTCATGAAGCACATCGTCGATGTCGAGCAGGTCGATGACACGACCGTGCTCTGGTCGGCGAAGATCAGCGGCATCTCACGCGAGTGGAAGGCCGAGATCACCGAACAGACCCCCGACCAGCGAGTCGCGTGGACCTCGACTGACGGGACGAAGCACGCTGGCGTCGTGACCTTCCATCCGTTGTCAGACGACAAGACCCGCCTGGTCTTGCAGATGGACGTCGACTCGCAAGGGTTCCTCGAGAAGGTCGCTGACTGGGGTGGCTACATCACGGACCGCACCAAGAAGGACCTCGACGCCTTCAAGGATTTCATCGAATCCCGTGGCAAGTCGACGGGTGCGTGGCGTGGAACCGTCGAGCGCGACTCGATGCGGGGGCTCCATTCCCTCACCGAGAAGTTCTCCGAGCTCGACGACGCCGAACTGACCAAGCGCGCCGAGACGGCAGGTATCGCTCGTCCGCTCGACCGCAGTCGCGACTGGTTGGTGCACGCACTCGCCCGGCACGAGTACGACGAGCGCTGATCAGCGTTTCGGTGGCGGCGTCATGAACGCCACCGGCAACGAGATCCCGAGGTCGCGAGTGCGGACGGTGGCGATGCGTCGCCCTGGCTGCACCGCGACCTTCGGCGCGCCACAGGCCGCCCCGAGATGCGCCGCTGCTGCGTCGATGTCGTCGACGGTGAACGCGAAGCCCCAGATCGATGCCGGTCCGTCGCCGGCGGGCTCCGCGGTCCCCACCAGTTCGAGGATGACCGGGCCGAACCGGAAGAATCGCTGCTGCATCGCTGGCTCGGAGCCCGGGATCTCGCGGATCCGGCGGCACTCGACGCCGAGCCGTTCGAACGCCTCGGTCGTCCGGTCCAGGTCGGGAGATGCCAGCACCACATGGTCGATCTCGACCACGCGATTGGGGTGCGCGGCCGAGGTCGGCTCCCGTGGCGTTTCGGCGACCGCGGTCGCGATCCCGTCGATGTCGCTGGGCAGGTGCGCGCCGTCGGCCCAGAGGCGCCAGGTCGGTGGCCGGTCGTCCTCGGTGCATTCGATCGCGGTCGCGTCGACGACGATGGACCCGTCCGCGGACTCGAACCCTGCGGATGTCCATGCCGCCAGGTCATCGCCGACCTGCACGGCGTCGAGGCGGATCATGCGCAGGTCTGGACGTGTGCCTGCAGGTCCTGGAGCAGCGTCGGCCTCGGCTCGCCGGCCAATGACAGCGCCAGGACCTTCTGAGCCTCGGGCTCGCCGACCAGGTCCGCGAGGCAGGTCGCCGCATCGCCCGTGAGTTCCGTGCCGATGATGAACCCTTTGCGGACGAGGTCGACCGCCGCCGGTGCACAGTCGAAGTACGACTGCGCGACGGCCAGCAGTTCGTCGTCCGTCAGCTCGAGCGCAGAGAGATCGTCGGTGGTGGCGGCGACGAACTCCTCCGGGGTGCCGAGGGCCACGATCCGGTCACGCCCGACGATGTCGATCGCGTCGGATGCGATGCACGCAGCTTCTTCCTCGGAGACCTCGGACCCGTCGTCGAAGATGAGCTCCGCGAGCGCACCCTGGTACTGCGCACGTTCGTCGGCCGAATCGTCGTCTTGAGAGCCCGGCGTGCATTCCGCCACGATCTGCACGAGCGCCTGCGCATCCTCCTCGGACACGTCCTCGCCCTGCAGGCCGGTGGCGAGCAGCGGAGCCAGATCGCTCGGTTCGAGCGTCTCGGCGAGGCAGTCGTCGGCCTCCTCGCTCCCGGTGTCGATGTCCTCGATCAACTGAGCCACGATGCCGTCGACGCACTCCAGCGTCGCGTTGACCACATCGGTGATCGCTCCGTCGCTGAGGTCGAACGCAGAGAGGTCGTCCTCGGCGAGGGTCTCGACCTCCTCGGGGGTGCCCGTCGCCTCGAGGTTCTCGAGTCCGATGATCGGCGCCGTCGCGTCGCCGATGCACTGCGCCTCTTCCTCCGTGGTCTCGAGTGCGTCGTCGTCGTCGTCGGCGAGGATCGCCGTTGCGAGCGCGTCGGCGTACTCATCGAGACCCGGCCCGTCGTCACCGCCGCATGCGGCGATGCCGAGGAGGCTGGCGAGGAGGACGAGAAGGATCCGGCGCATCCCGGGAGGCTAGGGGCCCGGACCCCCACCGCCGGAACTATCGATTGACGCCCGAGAGGACGGCGCGGAGGGAGGCGGCGACGATGCTGTCGTGCACGCCGACGCCCCAGCGGACGTCGCCGTCGGCCGTCTGCATCTCGACGTAGGCGACCGCTTGGGTGTCGGCGCCCGCCCCGATGGCGTGCTCGCTGTAGTCGAGCACGTCGACCTCGATGCCGAGGTGTGCGGACAGGCCGTGCACGAAGGCCGAGACCGGTCCGTTCCCGGTTCCCGACACCGTCGCGGGGCCATCCGGCGTCTCGACCTGTGCGGTGATCTCGGCGCCCGTGTCGGTCGTGTGCAGTTCGTAGGTGCGGAGCGAGATGCCGCCCTCGCCGAGGTACGTGGACTCGAACTGCGACCACATCTCGGCGGCGGTGATCTCGGTGCCGGTGTTCTCGGCGACGCCCTGCACGGTGCGCGAGAACTCGATCTGCAACCGGCGCGGGAGATCGAAGCCGTGCTCCTCGTGCATGACGTACGCGACGCCACCCTTGCCCGACTGGCTGTTGACCCGAACGACCGACTCGTACGTCCGGCCGACGTGCTTCGGATCGATCGGCAGGTACGGGACCTCCCACACGTCGTAGGACCCGTCCTCGGCGTCGCCGTTCAACGCAGCGAAGCCCTTCTTGATCGCGTCCTGGTGGGATCCCGAGAACGCGGTGTAGACGAGGTCGCCGACGTAGGGGTGACGAGGGTGGACGGGCAGTCGGTTGCAGTACTCGGCGGTCCGTCGCAGCGCGTCGATGTCGGTGATGTCGAGTTCGGGGTCGACGCCCTGGCTGAACAGGTTCATCGCGATCGTGACCACGTCGACGTTGCCGGTGCGCTCGCCGTTTCCGAACAGCGTGCCCTCGACGCGATCTGCACCGGCCATCACGCCGAACTCGGCGGCAGCCACCGCGCAGCCACGATCGTTGTGCGGATGCAGGCTCAGGACGACCTGGTCGCGGTGGGGAACGTTGCGGTGGAAGTACTCGATCACGTCGCCGTACACGTTCGGCGTGTACATCTCGACCGTCGCCGGCAGGTTCATGATCAGCTTGTCGTCGGTTCCGGGGTCGATCGCCGTGCGGACGGCGTCGCAGATCTCGATCGCGTAGTCGACCTCGGTGCCGGTGAAGCTCTCGGGCGAGTACTCGTAGCGGACGTGCGTGTCCGGGATCGTCTCCTCGAGCTTGCGGCACAGCTTGGCCCCGTTCACCGCGATGTCGGTGATGCCCTCCTTGTCCTGGCCGAAGACCACTCGACGCTGCAGCACCGACGTCGAGTTGTAGAAGTGGACGATGGCGCGTGGCGCCCCTGCGATGGCCTCGTAGGTGCGCTCGATCAGCTCGGGACGGCACTGCGTGAGGACCTGGATCCACACGTTGTCGGGGATCAGGTCCTCTTCGATCAGCTGACGACAGAAGTCGAAGTCGGGCTGACTGGCGGACGGGAAGCCGATCTCGATCTCGGTGAAACCCATGTCGACGACGGCGTCGAACATGCGTCGCTTGCGCTGCGGGTCCATCGGGTCGATGAGCGCCTGGTTGCCGTCGCGCAGGTCGACCGAGCACCACAGCGGCGCCTTCTCGATCCGCTTGTCGGGCCAGGTGCGGTCCGGCAGTTCGAGGCGGCCGGGCGAGTCGGAACCGAGGGGGACGAACGGCACGTACTTGTCGAAGGCCATCTTCTTGGGTTGTGCAGGCTGCGGAGCCATGTCGTTGTCCTCTGTTGTCTGACGGTGGTGGCGATGAACCGGACCGGGAAAAGCAAGAAACCTCCTGGCCGGGAGGCACAGGAGGTCGGGCGAACGCGATATGGGGCGTTCGCCTAGGTGAGAAGAAGGAGGTCCAGTTCGTGGAACTTCATCGACTCAAGGATGCCGGGGCCGGCGGACGACGTCAACCCGGATGCATCACCAGCTGATCTCGACCTCGATCTCGGACCCGTCGCTGCCGACCTCGACCTCGATGGACATCGTCACCTGGTCCGGAACCGGAACCGTGGTCTTGAGGCCCTTGTCGCGGAACGAGATCTGGTTGTGGCGAGCGAGCTGATCGGCGAGTTCGCGCAGCTTGGCGGCTGCCTCTTCTCTCCCGAGGGTCTGTTCGTTCTCGAAGTCGATGAGATCCATGTTCGCGAGTATGCCGTGCCGTTCGCCGTCGGCTCACGTGGTCGGGTGCGCGCCCGCCCACTCGATCAGATCGTCGGCCGGCATCGTGTTGACGATCCGGTCCTCGTCGATGCCGTGCCGGGCAGCCTTGTCGCAGCCGAAGGCCTGGAACTCGAGCTGGCCGGGTGCGTGGGCGTCGGTGTCGATGGCGATCCTGCAGCCCCATTCGAGCGCGAGTTCGAGCAACCGGTCGGGTGGGTCCTGGCGCTCGGGGCGACAGTTGATCTCGACGGCCGTGTCGAACCTGGCGCATGCGGCGAAGACCATGTCGGCGTCGAACTGCGAGCCGACGCGGCCCGGGAAGTCGCTCTTGCCGACCTGGCGCATCTTGCCCGGGACCTTCTGGCCGGTGCAGTGGCCGAGGATGTCGACGTGCGGGGAGGCCACGGCCATGACCATGCGACGGGTCATGTCCTTGGCGTCCATCGACAGCTTCGAGTGCACGCTGGCGACGACGATGTCGAGTTCGTCGAGCAGGTCGTCGTCGAGGTCGAGCGTGCCGTCGACGAGGATGTCGACCTCCATCCCGGTGAGGATGCGGAAGTCGTCGTCCCGGTCCCGGAAGGCCGTGTTGAGCGCAGCGATCTCGTCCAGTTGGGCTCGCAGACGGTCGCGGTCGAGGCCGTGTGCGACCGTCAGGCGCGGCGAGTGGTCGGTCATCACGATGTAGTCGTGGCCGAGCGATCGGGCCGTCGCAGCCATCGTCTCGATCGATGCGCCTCCGTCGGACCACAGCGAGTGCATGTGGCAGTCGCCCCTGAGCGCCGCCCGCAGGCCGGAACCTTCCGTCGGTTCGATGGCCGTCGACGATTCGAGGTCCAGGATCTTCTTCGGGATCTCCCCGTCGAGGGCCTGGGCGATCACGGCGCCGGTCGATGCGCCGATGCCGGCCAGGTCGGTCAGGGCGCCTCGCTCGTGGAGTGCGACCAACTCGATGTCGCCGACCTCCTCCACGATGTCGATCGCCCGTTGGTAGGCGCGCACCTTGTTGCCATCGGCGAGGGACCGGTCGAGCAGGTAGATGACCCGTTCGAGGGCCTCGCGTGGGTGCAGCGACATCGATCCGAGCGTATCGACCACGCGCAGTTCACAGGCCCGGTCGTCGAATGTGCGGTGTTCGTGCGCAGACGTTGACATTGGCGTCGCCCCCGCGAAATCGCCGATCGGCATGGTGGCCGGCATGCAGACACCCGGCTTGCGAACACGTCTCGTCGTCGTCGGTCACGGCATGGTGGGCCACCGGCTCCTCACCGAGCTCGCCGAACGCGAGGTGCTCGACCGTTTCGACGTGACCGTCTTCGGCGAGGAGCCACGCCAGGCGTACGACCGGGTCGCGCTCTCGTCGTTCTTCGATGGTGCGACCGCGGACGATCTGAGCGTCGTGGTGCCCGGGTTCGCGGAGACACACGGGGTGCGGGTCGTGAGCGGCGACGCGGTCGTCGCCATCGACCGTTCTGCGAAGACGGTCACCGCGGCATCGGGCGAGGTCGCTCTCTACGACCATCTCGTCCTGGCGACCGGCTCCTCACCGTTCGTGCCACCGATGCCGGGTCACGGGCTCCCGGGTTGTTTCGTGTACCGGACCATCGACGATCTCGAGGCCATCCGAGACTGGAGCGCCCGCGACGACGTCCGAACCGGCGTCGTGATCGGCGGCGGACTCCTCGGGCTCGAGGCGGCCAACGCGCTCCGACTGCTGGGGCTCGAGCCCCACGTGGTCGAGATGGCGCCGCGACTCATGCCCGTCCAGTTGGACGACGGCGCCAGCACCGCGTTGCGGAACCACATCGAGAGCTTGGGCGTGATCGTCCACACCGACGCTCGGACATCGGAGATCGCAGCTGGTCCGACCGGTTCGGTCCAGCGGCTCGTGTTGGACGGCGCCGATCCGATCGACGCCGGCATCGTCGTGTTCTCGGCCGGTATCCGGCCTCGTGACGAGTTGGCGCGGGGGTGTGGACTCGCGGTGGGGGAGCGCGGCGGCGTGGTCGTCGACGACACGATGACGGCCTTGGATGACCCGAACGTGTCGGCCATCGGGGAGGTCGCCGCGATCGAAGGACGCTGCTACGGACTGGTGGCGCCCGGCTACGACATGGCGGCGGTCGTCGCGGCGCGGCTCGCCGGAGCGACCGGTGAGCGCTTCGTCGGCGCCGACCTGTCGACCAAGCTCAAGTTGCTCGGTGTCGACGTCGCCAGCTTCGGCGACGCCTTCGGTGAGACGCCGAGGTCGCAGTCGATCGTGTGGAGCGATGCTCGGGAGGGCGTGCACCGCAAGCTCGTCGTCGACGTGGAGACGGGCGCAGTGCGCGGCGGCATGCTCGTCGGCGACGCCGACGGCTATCAGACACTCCGGCTCATGGCCTCGGGCGACGTGCCGACGCCGGAGGACGTGCGCGGCTTGGTCGCTCCCGCGTCCGATGGGGGTGGCGTCGCGATCGGACCCGACTCGCTGCCCGACGTGGCGCCGGTCTGTTCGTGCGAGAACGTCACGGCCGGCTCGCTCCGAGAAGCGGTCTCCGAGGGCTCCCACAGCATCGGCGAACTGAAGTCGTGTACCGCTGCCGGCACCGGTTGCGGCGGGTGTCTGCCGCTCGTCACGTCGCTGCTCAACTGCGAACTCGAGAAGGCGGGCGTCGAGGTCTCCACGGCCTTGTGCGAGCACTTCGAGCACAGCCGGGTCGAGTTGTTCGGGCTCATCCGATTTCATCGTCACGGTTCCTGGGCCGAGGTCCTCGCCGCCCACGGGACCGGGCGCGGCTGTGAGATCTGCAAGCCCGTCGTCGCGTCGATCCTGGCCTCGCTGGGCAACGGGTACGTGCTCGAGGGAGACCGTGCGGCGCTGCAGGACACCAACGACCATGCGCTCGCCAACATGCAGCGCGACGGCACCTACTCGGTCGTGCCCCGTGTCCCCGGAGGGGAGATCACGCCCGCACAGTTGATCGCGCTCGGCCAGATCGCCACCGACTTCGAGTTGTACACCAAGATCACCGGGGGTCAGCGGATCGACCTGTTCGGCGCCCGTCTCGAACAGCTTCCTGCGATCTGGGAACGCGTCGTCGACGCCGGCATGGAGTCAGGCCACGCGTACGGCAAGTCGCTACGGACGGTGAAGTCGTGCGTCGGCGAGACCTGGTGTCGCTATGGCGTGCAGGACTCGACGTCGATGGCGATCGCGCTCGAGCTCCGCTACCGGGGGCTGCGCTCGCCCCACAAGATCAAGATGGCCGTGTCGGGCTGCGCTCGGGAGTGCGCCGAGGCCCAGTCGAAGGACGTGGGGGTGATCGCGACGGAGAAGGGCTGGAATCTCTACGTCGCCGGCAACGGGGGCGCCCGACCGCGCCACGCCACGCTGCTCGCCACCGACCTGGACGACGATGAGCTGATCCGGGCGATCGACCGCTTCCTCGCCTACTACATCCGCACCGCCGACCGACTGCAGCGGACGGCCGGCTGGTTCGAGGAACTGGGCGCAGACGTGCCCCACCTCCGTGGGGTGATCTTCGACGACTCGTTGGGCATCGCGGACGAGCTCGACGCCGACATCGCGACCCACCTCGACACGTACCAGTGCGAGTGGACGGCGACGCTCGAGGACCCGGATCGGGTCGCGCGGTTCGTCTCGTTCGTCAACGCGCCCGACGCTGCCGATCCCGAGATCGTCATGGTCTCCGAGCGCGGCCAACTCCGACCCATACGCGACGAAGAACGAGGGACCCTGGTGAGCATCCGATGAGCGCTGCACAGACCATCCACGACACCGGCGCGGTGTGCCGACTCGATCAGTTGTCGCCCGAACGCGGTGCTGCCGTGCTGATCGGCGAACGCCAGGTCGCACTGTTCCGGATCGACGACGCGCACGGGCCGACGGTCTATGCGCTCGACCATCGGGATCCCTTCACCGGCGCCAATGTCCTGGCCCGGGGCATCGTGGGGACGACTGGGGATCGCTGGTACGTGGCGTCGCCGCTGCACAAGCAGCGCTTCGACCTCGCCACGGGTGAGTGTCTCGACGACGAGACGATCCGGGTTGACGTCCATACCGTGAACATCGTCGACGCACATGTGCACGTCGACGCCTGAGGGCCGCTGACGGGGTTCGAGAGTTCACACGTTGCTGCAGCGTGCAGAAACGGACTCGAAACACATTCCCGTCAGGATCGCGTCATGAAAGCCGGACCGTCTCCCGACCGCGTGGGTCCGCTGACCGGCTTCGTCATCGGCGTCACCGCCGATCGCCGCAGCGACGAACAGATCGAGCTGCTGACCCGCAAGGGAGCGTCGGTCGTGCACGGACCGACGATCCGGACGCATCCACTCGGTGCCGAGTCGGATCTCGCCGATGCCACGCGGGCGGTCATCGCCGAGCCCCCGGACGTCACGCTGTTGTCGACCGGCATCGGGGTGCGCGGCTGGTTCGAGGCAGCGGAGAGTCTCGACCTCGGTGAAGACCTCCTCGACGCCCTGCGGCGTGGCCAGATCTTCGCTCGGGGCAAGAAGGCCCACGGGGCGGCGGTGACCGCGGGGCTGGCGCTGGGATGGCAGACGCCGAACGGGACGTCCGCCGAACTCGTCGAGGAGCTCGCCCGCCGGGGCGCCGACGGGCTGCGGGTCGCGGTGCAACTCGACGGAGCCGACGGCGCCCCCCTCGCGCAGGCGGTGCGTTCCCTCGGCGCCGACGTCGTCGCCGTCCCCGTGTACCGGTGGACGATGCCCGACGACGCCGTGCCGGCCCACCGGCTGCTCACCGCGATCGTCGACCGGCGGGTCCACGCGGTGACGTTCACCGCCCGGCCCCAGATCGAGAATCTCGTCGAGCTCGCCGACGCGGCCGGACTGCACGACGAACTCGTCGACGCTTTCCGGCACGACGTCGTTCCCGTCTGCGTCGGTCCCGTGTGCGGTACGGCGGCCACCGACGCCGGGTTCGCGACGCCGCTGGTGCCCGACCGCTATCGCCTGGGATCGATGGTCCTCCACGTCGCGTCCGCGTTCGAGGAGCGCGCGATGGACGTCGAGCTCGGTGGCGTCGCCGTCCGCATCCAGGGCTCGGTCGTGATCGTCGACGGCGCTGCGGTGCAGCTGTCGGATCGCGAAGCCGACCTGCTCCATGCGCTGGCGGCACGGTTCGGTGCGGTGGTGTCGAAGCCGCAGCTGTTGCACCGCGTGTGGAACGGCACAGAGTCAGACGAACACGTCGTCGAGGTCACCGTCGCTCGCCTACGCGGACGGCTCGGCGAGGCAGGTCGGGGGCTCGAGACGGTGGTCCGGCGCGGCTACCGCCTGTCGGCTGCATCGTGACACCTCACAAGCGCGGATGCGCCATGAGCGTCGACCGTGTCGTGCGCTTCACGAGCGGGTCGATGCCGTGAAATACCCACGTCCGACACTGCATCCATGACCACCACGACCAGCGACGTCTCCGACCGTGTCAAGGGGCTCTGGAGTTTCCAGAGCAAGTACCGGATCCTGCACCTGACGTGGTTCGCCTTCTTCTTGAGCTTCGTGGTGTGGTTCAACTTCGCCCCGTTCGCCAACACCATCGCCGACCAACTCGGGCTCACCTCAGCCCAGAAGAAGACGATCGGGTTGTGCAACGTGGCGCTCACCGTCCCGGCACGGGTCTTCATCGGGATGGCGCTCGACCGGTGGGGCCCGAGACGTGTGTACGGCACGATCCTGATGTTCGCCGTCATCCCGAACACGGTCTTCGCGTTCGCCCAGAGCTTCGAGGCGATGGTGTTCAGCCGCCTCGCGCTCTCGGTCGTCGGCGCCGGGTTCGTCGTCGGCATCCGAATGGTGTCGGAATGGTTTCCCCCGCGCGAGGTCGGGACGGCCGAGGGCGTCTACGGGGGCTGGGGCAACTTCGGCTCCGCGGCCGCAGCGTTCAGCCTCCCGGTCGTCGCCGGCATCGTGGGTGGGGACGACGGTTGGCGGTGGGCGATGTTCACCGTCGGTGTCGTCGCCGCGGTCTACGGCTTCTTCTACCTGCGCCTGGTGCAGGACACGCCCGACGGCGTCGCCTACGCCAAGCCCAAGCGTCAGGGTGCGCTCGAGGTGACCAGCCGCAAGAGCGTGTTCGGCCTCGCCGCGCTGACGGTGCCGATCAACGCGGTCCTGGCGCTGATCGCCTGGCGGGTCTGGCGCGAGGACGTGATCAGCGACGCCGTCTTCGTCGGTGTGTTGGCTGCGGTCGTCGCGTTGTTGATCGTGCAGGAGATCACCGTGTTCCGGGTGAATCGGCCGGCGCTCCGCAACGAGTACCCGACCGAGGACCAGTACCCGTTCCGCTCGGTGGCGGTGCTCTGTCTCGCCTACTTCGCGACCTTCGGCTCCGAACTCGCAGTCGTCACGATGCTTCCCGGCTTCTTCGCCGACACTTGGGGCCTCGGCCCGGCGACCGCCGGTGTCGCCGCCTCGGGGTTCGCCTTCATGAACCTCGTGTCCCGACCCGCCGGCGGAATCCTCTCGGACGTGTTGGGTTCTCGGAGACGCACGCTCGGCGCACTGCTCGTCGGACTCCTCGCTGGCTACCTGTTGCTCGCGACGCTCGGCCCGGCGTGGCCGTGGGTCCTCGCCATCGCGGCATGCATGTGCTGTTCGTTCTTCGTGCAGTCGGGTGAGGGTGCCGTCTACGCGATCGTCCCCCTGGTGAAGAAGCGGGTCTCGGGCCAGGTCGCGGGCCTCGCCGGCGCATCCGGCAACGTCGGTGCGGTCGTGTTCCTCACGGCCAACATCCTCGTCAGCACACGGGTCTTCTTCCTGCTCATCGCGTCGGCCGCCGTGGTGGCCCTGGTGGCGAACCGCTGGTTGGTCGAGCCGGCCAACAGCTTCGGTGCCGACCTGCTCACCGACACTCCCGAGCCCGACCCGATCGTCACCCCGGACCTGGCCGCATGACCGACCTCCTCACACCGATCGACCGGTATCTGGCCGAGCAACAGGACTCGACGGCGGTCGAACGGTTCGCGCGTCGCCACGACGAGGGGCTCCTCGACTCGGCCCTCGTCGAGCCCGGGCTCTACGCCGACCGGCTTCCCCTCGCCCGGCCAGGGGCGGGCGAGCAGTACGCATTCCGCGTCGATCTCGACCAGTGCACCGGATGCAAGTCGTGTGTGGCGGCATGTCACAGCCTCAACGGGTTGGACGAGGGCGAGTCGTGGCGGACGGTCGGGTTGTTGGTCGGCAGTGCTCCCGACGATCCGCGACTCCAGACCGTGCCGTCGGGTTGTCACCACTGCGTCGACCCTGCATGCCTCTCGGGCTGCCCGACCAACGCCTACGAGAAGGATCCGTTCTCGGGGATCGTCCGACATCTCGACGACCAGTGCTTCGGGTGCGGCTACTGCGAGCTGACCTGCCCCTACGAGGTCCCGCGCATGAACGAACGGTTGGGCGTCGTCCGAAAGTGCGATCTGTGCGCGGACCGTCTCGAGGAGGGCGAGGCGCCGGCGTGCGTGCAGGCCTGCCCGACCTCGGCCATCACCGTGACCGTCGTCGACACGCAACAGGTGCTCGCCGAGAGTCAGGACGGGGTCCTCGTTCCCGGGGCGCCGGATTCCGCGATCACGGCGCCGACCACCCAGTACGTGAGCGACCGACCGGTCCCGGAGGACCTCGTCGCCGCCGACCACCACGCCGTGCGCCCGTCGGCAGCGCATCCGCCGCTTGCGTTCATGCTCGTGATGACCCAACTCAGCGTCGGCATGTTCGTCGCCGGATTGGCCGTGCGCTCCACCCCGGCCGTCGGGGTCGCGGCCGCGGTCGGCGTGGTGGCGCTCGGGGGAGCGTTCTTCCATCTCGGTCGACCCAGCGTCGCGTGGCGCGCCGTGCTCGGCGTCGCACACAGTTGGTTCAGTCGTGAGGTGGTGGCGTTCAGCGGCTACGCGGGGTTGGCGGGAGCGCACGCTGTCGGCACCGGCACCGACGTGCTTCCCGATGCCGTGCGCACTGGGGTGGTGTTCGGCACCGGAGTCGGTGCTGCGGCATGCGGGATCGCGGGCGTCGTCTGTTCGGCGATGATCTACGTGGTGACCCGGCGCGCGTGGTGGCAGCCACGTCACGCGCTCACGAAGTTCGCTCTGTCGACAGTGGCGACCGGCTCGTCCGGTGCCGCACTCGTGTTCGCGTGCTCGGACGATCCCACTGCCTGGGTCCGGACGGCTGCGACGGTCGGCCTGTGCGCCCTGGTGATCAAGATGGCCGACGAAGCGGCGTTGCTCCGTCCGGGCCGTTGGCAGCCCGGGTCGGACCTGGGTCGTACCGCTCGGCTGCTGCTGACGCCGTTGCGAACGAGTACCCGATGGCGCTTCGCCCTCGGTGTCGGGGGCGCGATCGGCCTGCTCCTCGTCGCCGTCGGCGCGCCGACCGTCGTTCTCGCCGCGGCGCTCGTGATCGTCGTCGCCGGGGAGTTGATCGAGCGGTACCAGTTCTTCGTGGCGTCGGTCGCGCCCAGGATGCCGG
>JAPKDO010000029.1 GCA_028822535.1 Acidimicrobiales bacterium | reverse complement strand
GATGATGACGTGCAGCCGCCGGTACTTGTCGGCGTCGGCATGGGGCTCGTCGCGCGTGTTGACGATCGGCCGTTTCAAGGTGGTCTCGAGGCCGACCTCCTCCTCGAAGAAGTCGGCCCGCTGCGACAGTTGGTACGGCACGTCGGAGTCGGACTTGCCCGGGGCCTCGGTGCCCACCTTGCCGGCCCCGCAGAAGATCTGACGGCTGATGAAGAACGGCGTGATCTGGCGCACGATCCGCCCGAAGGGAACCGACCGGGCGAGCAGATAGTTCTCGTGGCAGCCGTAACTGTTGCCCTTGCCGTCCGAGTTGTTCTTGTGGATGACGATCTCTTCGTCCGTGCCCAGCACCGTCCGGGAGGCGTCCATCGACTTGCGGAGGATCTCCTCGGCAGCGCGGTCCCAGGTGACGACCTCGAACGCGTCGGCGCATTCCGGGGTCGAACACTCGGGGTGCGCATGGTCGACGTAGTAGCGGGCGCCGTTGGTGAGGACAGCGTTCACCAGGTGCGTCTCGACCTCCGGCGGACTGGCGCCGGCCGCGGTGTTGCCTCGTGCATCGTTGTGGGGCATCTCGTCCTCGAAGTCCCAGTCGACGGGGGGCGCGGTGCGCGCCGCGTGACCGGAGCGGACGAGTTCTTGGACGTAGGCGTTGATCAGGATCGAGGACGCGCTGATCGGGTTCGACTCGGCGCGGCCGCGGACGAAGATCCCGAACTCGGTCTCGATCCCAACGATCTTCGGAACAGCCATCGGTTCGAACCTACGGGAAGCGGAAGGCCTTGAAGAGGTCCCCACCGGGGAGCTTTCCGAGACCGTTGACGATCGCCTCGTTCATCGCCCGGAAGTTCTCCTGGGCTGACTCCATGTCGGTGGCGGTCAGCCGCATCGCCTCGCTCGACGTCCGGATCACCTCGGTCGCCTCGTTCAGACCGGCGGCGTCGAGCGCGGCCGTCACGCGCTTGAGCGTCTCGACCACCTCGGACAGGTCGACGCTGGCCTGCTTGAAGTTCTCCGCGGCTTCGCGGATGGTCGCGAGCGTCTCGGGCATCCGTTCGGCCTCGGACTGCATCGTCTTCGCCCACGGTCGGAATGCCATGACCCGCCTCCTAGAGGTATTGCCCCGTCGCGACCCGCTCGATGGACCGGCCGCCCTGCGGGTCGGGGTCGGTCTCGTCTTTCTGGATGAGGGTCCGGACGTAGACGATGCGCTCGCCCTTCTTGCCGGAGATCTTCGCCCAGTCGTCGGGGTTGGTCGTGTTGGGAAGATCCTCGTGTTCCTTGAACTCCTGCTTGATCGACGCCAGCAGGTCCTCGGTCTTGATGCCTTTGGTCCCCTCGGCGAGGAGTCGCTTGATCGCCAGCTTCTTGGCGCGGCGCACGATGTTCTCGATCATGGCGCCGGAGCTGAAGTCCTTGAAGTACATCAGCTCCTTGTCGCCGTTCTGGTAGGTCACCTCGAGGAAACGATTGCGGTCCTCGGTCGAGTACATCTCCTCGACCGTGGTCTCGATCATGGACGAGATCGCCTTGTGGACGTCGCCTCCGCCCAGGTCCGCGATGACGTCGGCGTCGATCGGGATGTCGGCCGTGAGGTACTGCGAGAAGATCTGTGCAGCCGAGAACTCGTTGGGACGCTCGATCTTGATCTTCACGTCGAGGCGGCCGGGACGCAGGATCGCCGGGTCGATGAGGTCCTCGCGGTTCGATGCGCCGATGACGATGACGTTCTTGAGCGACTCGACGCCATCGATCTCGGCCAGCAACTGCGGAACGATCGTCGACTCCATGTCGGAGCTGATCCCCGTCCCTCGGGTCCGGAACATCGAGTCCATCTCGTCGAAGAAGACGATGACCGGCCAACCCTCCTCGCTCTTCTCGCGAGCGCGTTGGAAGACCAGCCGGATCTGTCGCTCGGTCTCCCCGACGTACTTGTTCAACAGCTCGGGGCCCTTGATGTTGAGGAAGAAGCTCCGGGCCTCGTTGCCCGTCGCCTCGGCGACCTTCTTGGCCAGGCTGTTGGCGACGGCCTTCGCGATCAGGGTCTTGCCGCAGCCCGGCGGGCCGTACAGGAGGATGCCCTTGGGAGCCGGCAGCTCGAACTCGGCGAAGAGGTCCTGGTTCGCGAACGGGAGCTCGACGGCATCGGCGATCTGTTCGATCTGGTCGTCGAGACCACCGATGTCCTCGTAGCGGACGTCGGGCACCTCCTCGAGCACGAGCTCTTCGACCTCGGGACGGGGCAGCTTCTCGAGCAACAGGCCGGACCTGGTGTCGAGCAGCATCGTGTCGCCCGACCGAAGGCGCTCCCCCACGAGTGCATCGACCAGCTCGACGACGCGCTCCTCGTCGGCGCGACCCACGACGAGGGCTCGGCGATGGTCCTCGAGGATCTCCTTGAGGGTCACCACCTCGCCCTGACCCTCCGCGCCGCGGGACAAGATGATGCTGAAGCTCTCGTTGAGGACGACCTCGGCGCCCTGCGCGATCGAGTCGGCTGCGTCCCCCGCCTCTGGATCGATCAGCTCGGGGTGCACGGCGACGCGCATCTTGCGTCCGCCGGCGTGGACGTCGGCGGTGCCGTCGTCGTTCATCCCGAGGAAGGTGCCGTACGCCGACGGGGGTTGGGTGAGCTTGTCGACCTCTTCGCGCAAGGCGGCGATGTGTTCGCGGGCCTCGCGAAGGGTGTAGGTCAGCTTCTCGTTCTGCGAGACCGCCTGGGAGAGCTGTCCCTTCGTCTCGAGCAGGCGCTCCTCGAGCGTGCGGACGCGTTTCGGCGCGTCCTGCAGTCGCTTGCGGAGTACCGAGACCTCCTCCTCGAGCGCGAGGAGTTGGTCGCGTTCGTCGCCGGGGTTCTCGGCGTCTGTTGCGTCGTTGTCGGCCATGGTGCGCTCCTCCTGCGGCTCTGTCGCGGACCATACACCTGCCACGGACGGCTGCAGCGCCGCTCCGGCGACGAGGCGTTCGCACGACGTTTGCAAGGGAGTTGCCGCGTCAATTCGCAGAGCCGGTAGGGTGCGGGGAACGATCAGAACGCATCCCGCCACGAGCAACGCACAAGGAAGGGCGACAGCGACATGAAGGTCTGGATTGACCAGGATCTCTGCACCGGCGACGGTCTCTGCGAGGAGATCGCCCCCGACGTTTTCGCACTCCTCGACGATGGCCTGGCCTACGTCAAGGACGGCGACAAGGTCCTCAGCGAACCCGCAGGCGCCGAAGCCGTCGCTCCGGTCCCCGCCGGACAGGAAGAGGCCACGATCGAGTCCGCCGAGGAATGCCCCGGCGAGTGCATCTTCATCGAGGTCTGAGACCGCACGCCGGTCACATCGATCGCATCGAGGCCCCCGCCGAGGCGGGGGCCTCATCCGTTTTGCGGCCATTGCCGTCGACGCCGCTCGCCGCGACGGCGACCTCGGTGGCGTCGTCGACGCCCCGGTCCACGATCGCCACTGCTGCACCCGAGAGGTCGAGCCGGGCACTGGCCAGGCCGCGTCGGCGTTGGAAGTACGTCGACTCCACCGCGGTCGACTGCACACGCAGCGACGGCACGATCGCGTGGTGTCGCGTGAACGCGCCGGCCCGGCTGTGTACGACGGGGCGCGTCGTCCCAGCGACGGCCGCTCCGAGGCCGCGATAGGCGGCGACGCCCCACGCGACACCGATCACCGCGCCGGCCGGGATCGCGAGGAGCGCCACTGCGCCGAATCGTGCCGAGGCCGCCGCGACGAGAGCGCCGAAACCTGCCCCGGCGAGCCCACCCCGGAACACGGCTCGTCGGCGGGCCGCCGGTGGAGCAGGCAACAGCCGAGGGAGTGGAATCGCCGCGGGGAGGACCCGCCGCAGCACCCGGTCGACCTCGATGGCGTCGAGGAGGGGGATGTCGACCCGGCTCTGCTGGCCGGCTCCCGACGCTGCGGTGCGTACGCGGACGTCGACGCGGGCGAATGGTCGCAGGAGGAGTCGATGGGCGATTCGTACGTCCTGGATGCGGGTCAGGTTCACCGCGAACTCGGCTTTCCGAAGGAGCCCGTAGGTCACGCGCAGGTCGTCACCGACGATCCGTGCGGTCAGGTCCCACCGGCGCACGACTCCGACGATTCCCGCCGTCAGGAGCCAGACCGGGACCCCGACCACGACGGCGAGCGCGAGACCGAGCCTCGTCGCGTCGATCTGGCCGAGTTCGTCCGGGTCGACGCCGAGGTCCGACAGCAGGTCGAGTGCGACCGCCAGCGCCGCGAGGACCGCAGCCACCTCGGGGCCGGTGATTCCGGCGAGCAACAGGCGACCGGGCGGCAGTCGGACCAACACGTCGTCGCCGACCGAGTCGCCGGCGACCGGATCGCGGCCTGTCTCGACGCCGGGGCCGCCGGGGCCGGCGGACCCAGCGGTGGGTGCCAGGCTCGCGCGCAGCCGCTCCGCCTCGGGCACGGTGATGGCGTCGAGTCGCAGTTCGGCCCCCGATCCGCCGGCCGTCTCGACGCGGACCACGGACAGGTCGAAGACCTGGTGGCGGAGCTTTCGTTCGACCTCCACGTGTTGGATGCGCTCGACGGGGATGCGGCGTTCGCTCCGTACGACGACGCCTTCGTCGAGATGGAGGACCCCGTCGGCGAACCACCAGGTGCGCCGCCACCACGACGCCACGTTGTACGTCGCGCCCAGCACGACGGCGACGCCGATCACGAGGAGGAACCTCCCCGACGAGGCCGCGACGACCAGTACCGGGAACAGTGCGCGGAGCTGGTCCGCACCGAAGACCGCGAGCAGAGCCCCGCGTGGCGACGTCCTCCGCGGGCGGTCGATCGGCGGCAGCGGTGCCACGGTCAGGTGGCGTCGCCGGTGCCGACCAGGGCCAGGATCTGGGATCGCAGGGTCTCGGCGTCGGTGGCGTCGATGCCGGGCACGGTGGAGTCGGTGCTGGCCGACGCCGTCCGCAACACCAGCGTCGTCAGACGGAACCGCCGCTCGAGTGGGCCGGCCTCGAGGTCGATGTGTTGTACCCGGTGATACGGGATCGTCGACGCTCGGCGGGTCATCACTCCGTGACGCAGCAACAGCGCATGCACACCGACCTCGAACCGCCAGCTCCGCCACACCAGCCCGGTCCACCACCACGCCGCCCCGCCGGCGAGCAGCACGACGATGGCGACGATGGCAACGGTCACGGCCGCAGGCGACGTGAGGCCGGCCACGAGCGCGCACGATCCGCTAGCGACGGCCACGGCCACGCCGGCGCGGATCCGCCACAGGACCAGGACCCGGGGTTCGAGCGGGACCTGGCCGGACGTCTCGTTCATCGCAGGCAGGGACCGGTGTCGATCGGTGTCACGAGGTCCCCGCCGACGACGGCGTCGAGTTCGCTCGTGTCGAGGCCGTACGCCACGTCGGGGTCGTCGGGAGCGATCGCGAAGGCGATGCCGACGACAGCGCCGTTGCCGTCGACCAGCGCCGCGCCGGAGTCGCCGGGCCGGAGCTGGGAGGCGAGGATCAGGACCTGGCGCTCGGTGCGGCGCGAGTCGTAGATGTCGGTGCCGACGGCCCGTACCTCGTCGCCGACGACGAACGGGGCGATCCGTAGCGGTGCACCGCCGGGATGACCGAACACGCCCCCGCTCGCGCCGACGTCGCCGTCGGCGATGGGCAGCGGCGGACGGTCGAGGCCGGGCACGCGGAGGACGGCCAGGTCGCGGTTCGAGTCGAAGGCGACGACCGATGCGTCGAAGACGGTGCCATCGCTCCGCTCCACCTGCGTCGACTCCTGTCCGGCGACGACGTGTGCGTTGGTGATGACGACGTCGGACCCGAGCGACACGAAGCCGCTCCCCTCCTGCACCCGGTTGCACGCCGGCCCGCTCACCTTCACGGTCGACGCGGTGACCCGCTCCGCGACACCCGCCGGGAGTCCCGGGTCTCCGGGCGGCGGTCCGATGTCGGGCGCCGGAGTGAGCGCATCGAAGACGCGGGGGAACTGGTCCTCGCCGACGATCTGGCGGAGCGCCAAGAGCGTGTCCGGTGCCTCCGGGAAGAGACGGTCGACGCCGCGAGCGATGACGGACTGCCGGGTCTGCTGGGCGAAGAATCCGGGCGCGCTCGACATCGCCGGTAGCAACAACCAGAAACATGCGGCGGCCCCGAGGATGCCAGCGGCGGCGCCCATCACGTGGTCCGCACCCCTCCAGTCCTCGCTGGGGAGCCGGAACCGCAACCGGCTTCCGATCAGGATGCCGATCGCCTGGCCCAGGAACGATCCGACGAGCAGGAGGATGCCTGCGAAGAGCAGGAGGCTGAGGCCGGACTCCTCGGAGAACGTGTCCGTGAACCACGGCAGCGCCCGTGCCGACGCGATCAGCCCGATCGCCATGCCGACCCACGACACGGTCCGCGTGAGGAAGCCGAGCCGGTAGCCGCCGACCGCCGCGGTGACGACGATGGCGAGCAGGCAGAGGTCGAGGAGGTTCACCGGCTGGCCAGGTCAGTCGGCAGCGAGGAGGCGCGCGCTCGTCAGGAAGCCGGTGTGGGCGACCATGCGATGGTCGGGTCGTACGGATTGGCCCTCGATGTGCCAGGTCCGCTGCAGGACCTCGAGGGTCTCGGCGAAGTCGAATCGGGACTCGTCGAGTCGCTGACGCAGCGTCGAGGCCTGACCGATCGTGGGCGTGTAGGCGACGAAGATGCCGCCGGGACGCATCGACTCCTCGGCGTGAGGAACCACGCGCCATGGCTCTGGCAGGTCGAGGACGATGCGATCGAGATGCCGCTCGTCGATGCCCTCGTAGCAGTCGCGCAACTCGACCCGATATCGATCGGCGAGCTCGGGTGTGAATCGGGCGACGTTCTCCTGCGCGCGCTCGGCGAAGTCGTCGCGCAGCTCGTAGCCGGTGATGCTCGCGCCGGCGCGGAGCATCGCCATGGAGAGCGCGCCGGATCCGACGCCGGACTCCAGGACGCGAACGCCGGGATGGAGGTCGGCGATCATCACGATCGGCCCGAGGTCCTTGGGGTAGATCACCTGCGCGCCACGAGGCATCTTCAACACGATGTCGTTGAGCGTTGGCCGGAGCGCGAGGAGCCACGCACCGTGCGTGGTGCGGAACGTCGTGCCCTCGGGCTCGCCCAGCATGTCGTCGTGCGGGAGCACGCCGGCGTGGTTGTGGAACTCCCCACCCTCGGCGAGCGTGACGAGGTAGCGACGCCGCTTGCGGTCGATGAGCAGGACGTCGTCGCCCGGCGTGAACCGGCGTTCCGGATCCTGGATTGGGGAATCGGTCATCGTGAGCTCCGGGCGCGCAGGTCGATGGGAACCTCGGCCGGCGGCGCGCACCGCTCGACCAACGCACAGAACGCACAGATCTCGTTCGCCGACGGAGCATCGCAGCGCGAGCACCGGTTGCCGTCGTGCGCCGTGGTCTCGGCGTCGAAGGAGTCCGCAGCCCGACGGAGGAACTGGTGGTAGAAGGCGTGCTTGGACCCCGGCGACTCGAGTTCGACGAGGTTGAGCGCGTCCTTGTAGGTGAGGTGCTTGTTGCCGGCCGCCATCGGACATTCCTCGACGATGTAGTCGATTCCTCGGACGACGCAGTAGGCCGCCATCTCGCGCTCCCCCAGTCGCACCAACGGCTTGATCTTGCGGGGGAATCCGTCGCGCTCGGGGAGTATCGGTCGCTGGCGCGCGAGGTACTCGGTGTTCCACCGCAGCGTGTTGCCGAACAACACCGCCGCCTCGTCGTCGAGGTTGTGACCGGTGGCGACGGCGGCGTGACCGCCCTCGAGGGCGGCCCGGTCGAAGAGATGTCGCTTCGAGAGCCCACAGGCCGAGCACGCCGGTCGCTTGGTCTCCGCCGCCGCCGTGGGCACGTCGAAGCCGTGATCGGCCCGCAGGTCGACCTCGATCAGCTTGGCGCCCCGGGCCTCGGCGAAGGAGCGGGCGTAGGCAGTCGAGGTCTCGGAGTACTCGCCGATCCCGAGCCCGATGACGAACCCGTCGGCCTCGTAGCCGAGGTCGAGGAGGATGTCCCACAGCGCCAGGGAGTCCTTGCCGCCGGAGACGGCGACCAGGACCCGGTCGTCGGGGGCCAGCATCCGGAACTCATGGATCGCCTTGGCCACCTGGGACCGGCAGAACGCGACGAAGTGCTCGACGCAGAAGTTGGCGTTGTGCGCGGGGAGATCGATGACCGCAGGACCGCGGCAGACGCGGCACTTCACGCGGCACCGCCGGAGATCACGGGACGGATCTCGATGTCGGCGTCGTCGGGCAGCTTGGCATCGCCGGGCACGAGCTCACCGTCGCGGATCACGATGACAGATTCCCGGTTGATCCCGAGGTCGTCGAGGAGCCGTTGGATGCGGATCGGACCGGCGACCTCGACGTCGCGTGACGGATTGCGCAGGTGCACCAACATCGTCGTCCATCATGGCAGCGGGCCGAGGCCGCGCTGCAGCCGTGGCGGGACCGGCTCAGCTCGCCTTGCGGCGGGACCGGCGCGACGGCTTCGATCCGTCGCCGGGCGTCGCGTCCTTCGCGAAGTGGGTGATGACCAACTGCTGGCCGGGTTGCAGTTCTTCGCGGATCACCGTCGGTTCCGGTGCCGCCATCTTCCGCAGGTATCGATAGGCGACGGTGACCACCCAGACGGCCAGCCACACGCCCGACGACCCACGCAGGCCGCGGTCACGTCCGCGCAGCTCTCCCCACGCCATGGCGCGGGCGATCCGTTCGACCGCCACGGCTCAGATGCGCCGGATCTCGACGACGGTCGACTTCTTCTTGCCTCGGCGTTTGCCGGCAGTGAACGCGAGCACGAAGACGACGACCCCGACGGCGGCGACGCCGGCGAGGACGTACGACTTGGCCGTGTCGGTCGCCTCGTCGCCTTCTTCTTGCAGTTCGCGGAACTTGGCCTCGAGGTCCGCCGGCGTGATCTTGCCGTTGTTCTCAGTCTTCTCGGAGGTGCTTGCCACCACTGCCTCGCTTCCGCTTGACGATCAGGACGAACACGATGCCGAGCACGACGATGGCGGCCAGCAGCACGAACAGGTACGGGAGGAACGACAGGCTGCCCGTGAACGACGAGCCGGTCTCGGTCTGCAGCGCCCGGAGCATGCCCAAGGCGAGCAGGACCATGCCGACACCCATCAGGAGCATCGACACCGTGCCCCACACCAGATAGTTGGTGAGGCCCTTGAGCGGATCCCGGATCTCCTGCTTCGCGTAGTCGACGGTGAGCGTCCAGAGTTCGCTCACGACCTGGGGAACACTCTTGTCGGGTGCCTCCGATCGCGCGTTGACCCGGATGGGCTTCGATCTCACGGTCGGTTCGGTCTTGGCCACGGCACTCCTCGTCGATGTCCGGTTCGGTCTACCGGTTCATGGGCACGGGCAGCAACCACTCCTACCCGGGAACGCAGGCGGTCACCCCCGGCCGGACTCACCGAGGCGGAGGTCGAGCATCTGATGTGCCTCCGGCAGCATTTCGTGGAGATCCGCGAGACGGAGCCCCACCGTGGGGGCGCTGAGCAGCCGCTGCTGATCGATGATGCTCAAGGGGGCGAGCGCGCTCAGTTGGTAGCTGGCGAGCACCGGATCGTCGGCCAGGTCGGTGGTGGACGACGTCGCGGAGGCGCCCAACGAGGCGACCTTGTCGAGCGCGAGATGGACCGAGGCGGTGACCGCACCCAGGAGTTCGGTCTCCGCTTCCGTCGGCGTGGGGTCGGGATGGTCCTCCACCTCGGCCCGTGGGTACGGGTCGTCGGGGAGCCACTCGACGACCCGGATACGCCGGACGCCCACGGTGACCACCGCCCACCGTCCGTCGGGGAGTTCGGCCGCCTCCTGCACCGTGGCGACGGTGCCGACACCGCATCGGACGTCGCCGCCGCCGACCTCGGATCCGCGCTCGATCAGGCACACCCCGAACTCGCCGTCGTCGGCCGTCACGTCGTGCATGAGCCGGCGGTAGCGGTCTTCGAACACGTGCAGCGGGAGCACGAGCGACGGGAACAGCACCGAGCCGAGCGGGAACATCGGGAGGGTGCTCATGCCCTCACGGTACGGGTCGGAGATGATCCACCTCGGGCACGTCGGGGTGGGCGGTGAGGATCTCGGCGAGGACCTGTTGTTCGGCGACGAGCTCCGCCGTCACGAACTCGTCCTCTGGGAGGTTGATGATCAAGGAGAAGCGGGCGTCGGACCCGTCGCGCGTCTCGGCTCGGCCGGCCAGTGCCGTCACGTGATCGAGTGTTCCGGTCTTCGCGTGGATCCGACCCTGGAGGTCGGTGTCCGCCCAGCGTCTCGATAGTGTCCCCGACTCCCCCGCCACCGCGAGTCCGGCGCGGATCGTGTCGGCCGTCGGGCTGTACTCGAGGAGGTCAACGACGAACGTGCACGTCACCTGGTCCTGCGTCGCCAGGCCGGAACCATCGACGATCGTGGCATCGTCGACCGCCAGCCCGGCGTCGGCGAGGATCGACTCGATACTCACCTGTCCGGCATCGAACGTCCCCGCGCCGGCGGACGCGAGACCGACCTCCTTCAGGAGCAGTTCCGCCGTAGTGTTGTCGGAGTCCTGGAGCATCTGCGCGACGATCTGGGCCATCGGCGGGGATTCGTGCGCGGCGATGCGAGCGAGGTCCGGTGGTGTGGCTCCCACGGCAGGATCGGCATCGATCCGCACCCCTCGCGCTCGCAGCGCGTCGGTGAGGACCTGGGCGGCGTACTGGGCGGGCTCCGCCGACGCGCCGAACACGCCGCCGGCGTCGGGGAAATAGGCGAGGCCATCGTTGACAGACAGCGCCGAGAGTGGCCCGGTGAGGTTGTCGACGATGTGGCGTCCTGGCCAGATCGGGTTGTAGCGGACGTTGTCGTACCGGTGCTCGTCTCCGACGACCGCGCCGGTGACGGCCGTGACGCCCGCGGCCACGACGGCGTCCGCGAGGCGGTCGAAGTCGCTGAAGATCTGTGGCTGGTTCCGTGATCGTGCGGCATACGGCGCCGTCGAGAGGATCGGATCGCCACCGCCCTGCAGGAACAGGTCGCCCTGCACGACGCCGTCACCCCCGAGCGCTCCGTGGACGTCGGTCACGTAGGTGGCGTCGCCGCCGAGCTCGATCAACGCGGCGACGGCGACGACCAATTTCTGAATGGATGCCGGGATCTGCGGGTCGTCGGCGCGATATTCGTAGTCGACGGACCCCGCCCGGACGGCTAGGCAGGTCTCGGGTGGCAACGTCTCGACGAACGCGTCGAGGTCGGCCACGAGGCCGGCGTCGGCTGCTCGTCCCAGGAGCGGATCGAGTGAGCGTCGGACCGACAGCACCGGGATGTCGGGCGCGTCGTTCGCATCGTCGTTCGCGACCGCATCGCCACGGGGCGGTGCTTCGGAGCGCAGCAGCGCACCCGTCGCACCGACGAGGACGACCACGAGGATCGCGATCGGGAGCCAGCGAAATGCCGCGTGGAGGCGACCGGTGTCGTCGGGTTCAGCGGAGCCCACGGGCGTCGCGCCACCGCCGGTACCGCCACAGGTGATCGAGCGCAGTCACGGCGCGGTTCGCCGAGGCGTACGCGAGTCGGTCTCGTTCCCGCACGGTGCGCGGGCCGGGATTGTCGGGGTGGGTGACCGCGAGTTCCGTGGCCACCAGGACCGGCTTGCCGTGCTCGTCGCTGGCGTCGCAGGCCGCCTCGGCGTATCGGGCGTCCTGGCGCTCGTGGAATCCGGCCATGCGCTCCAACCCGTGGTCCGGGAAGAAGCCCCCCGTCCGCAGGAGCGCCGCCTGGTTCGACTGGATCCCGATGCCGAGGTAGATCACCGCGTCGACGTCGGGGTGCGCGGTGACGAGGGAGATGATCTCGGGGATCGTGTCGCGTGTCTCGCCGCCGGCAAGGTCGATCGGGTTGTTGCGGCTCCAGCGAGGTGGGAGCAACGAATCGATCGAGTCGTACAGGTCGGCGGGGAGGTCGGCCAGTTCGAGATCGGTGTGTGCGATCGCGTCGGCCGCCGCGACGCCCCACCCGCCGACCGTCGTCAGCACCACGACCCGATTGCCCTTCGGCAACGGTTGGCTGGCGAACGTCGCCGCCGCTTCGAACGCTTCCTCGACGCTGGGCGTGCGCGTGATGCCGGCCTGGCGGGCCATACCGTCGAAGACCCGATCGTCGCTTGCCAACGAACCGGTGTGGCTCGCCGCCGCCTTCTGTCCGCCAGCGGTCGCGCCGCCCTTGACGACGACGACCGGCTTGCGTTCTGCGACCGATCGCATCCGTTCGGCGAACCCGCGGCCGTCCTGGACGCCCTCCACGTAGGCGAGTCCCACGGCGGTGGCGTCATCGTCGGCGTAGAAGTCGAGGTAGTCGGGCACGGTCACGCAGACGGCGTTACCGGCCGAGATGCCGCGGGAGAGGCCCACGCCGGTCTGCACGGCGTAGTTCTCGAACGACGACACGAAGTTGCCGGACTGGCTGGCGACACCGATGCGACCGGGCGGCGGGATGGGCGCGACGATCTGGGCGCACAGGCGAGCCGGGCTCGAGACGATCCCCTGACCGTTCGGGCCGGCGACGAGCATCCCCAACTCACCGGCGAGCGCGACCAGTTCATCCTGGGCTCGTTGGCCTTCCTCGCCCGCTTCGCCGTAACCGGCGGAGGTGATGAACGCGGCCTTCACGCCGATCGACGCGGCGTCGCGCAGGATCTGCGGATTGGCCTTGGCCGGGGTGCACAGGAAGATCAGATCGGATTCGCCAGCGGGCAGGTCGGACACCGATGGCACCGTCGGGACGCCGAGGACGTCGGTGCCTTCGAGGTTGGTGGCGAAGATCTTGCCGGAGTAACCGCCGGCGAGCAGGTTGTGCAGCGTCACGAACCCGAACTTGCCCGGATGCGTTGACGCGCCGGCGATGATCACGCCCTTGGGCTCGAACAACGCCCGGAACTGCTCGGGTGTCGGGGACGATCCGGTCCGGTCCCCTGGTCCGCCGCGGCCCTCGTCGCCGAACTCGACGAGGGCATCGACGGCGATGGGGCTCCCGTCGGAGGTGACGATGAGCGGATTGCAGTCGGCGCTGACGATCCGCTCGTCGTCGGTGGCCGCCCGTGACAGTGCCAGGAGCACCGAGGCGAGCTTGTCCCGATCGACCGCTGCCTCGCCCCGGAACTCCCCCAGCAGTGTCTGGGTCTCGAGGTCGTCGATCATCTCGGCGGCATCGCGTTCGTCGATCGGCACGAGCCGGAAGGCGACGTCCGCCACGGCTTCGGCGAGGATGCCGCCGACGCCGAGCATCACGGTCATCCCGAACTGCGGGTCGAGGTGGAGCCCGGCGATCAGCTCGCGGTTGCCCGACACCATCGGGGCGACGAGCAGATGGACCGCACCGTCGTCGGGTCGGGCGGCCGCGAGGAGGTCGGTGGCGGCAGCCCGGACCGCGTCGTCGTCGCCAAGACCGAGGCGGACGAGGCCGCGCTCGGTCTTGTGTGCGATCGAGTCACCGCCGAGCTTGACGACGACAGGATGGCCGAGCTCGTCGGCTGCAGCGACGGCGGCATCGACCGAATCGACCACCTTCTCTGCGACGACAGGGAGCCCATGGGATGCGAGAAGGGCCTTGGAATCGGCCTCGGACAGTGTTGGCACGCCCGGGAACCGTACTCACTGGAGGACGCGCCGATATCACGGCTCCAGGGCGGAGCGGAAGAACTCGCGGATGTGGTCGCGGCGACGTTCGATGAGGTCGGCGGCGAGCGGATCTTCGCCGAGGAGACCCTCGATGAAGGGAAGATCGGAGAAGTAGGAGAGGACGGCGCCGAGGCCGGTGATCACCATCTGCTCGGGATCGTGGATCCGGAAGGTGCCCTCCTTCATCTGACCTTCGAGGAAACCCACGGCCTGTTCGAACATCGGGCGCAACGTGGCGCCGAGGTCCACTCCGAAGTGTCCGCCGTCGAGTGCTTCGCGCCGCACCAGGCGGACGAGGTCGGGGTTCTCCGCGAAGAACTCGAAGCCCGCGGTGAGGCCACGGTCGAACTTGATCCACCCTTCGCCCGGCCCGTCCACGGACTCCTCGACCTTGACGAACCACTCGGCCAGCAGTCGCTCGAACACCGCGGTGTAGAGCTCGTCCTTGTTGGGGAAGTGATGGAGCACGCTCGCCTTGGCGATGCCCACGGCGTTGGCGATCTCGCCGATGGACGCGCCGGCGTAACCACGCTCGGCGAACGCCGTACGCGACGCGTCGAGAATCGACTCCCGGGTCGACCCCGGGTCTCGCACCACATCCTGCACGGCCACGGGCGGCAGGTTACCGGGCTCGGTGAGCCGCCGAGCCCCCGGTAGGTTTCGCTCCATGGACGTCGTCGCTGCGCTCTTCTTCCAGGACATGGACACCGCTCAGGCGTTCGCCGGTGGACCCACCGCCCTCGACCTGAGCGGGATCCACTTCTCGGCTGCACCGCCCGAGCCGCCGCCGGTCACGATGGCTCCGCACATGATCGTGCTGGTCAGGTGCGCCGAGGGCGACAAGAGCACGGGTGCCCTCGAGGTCCGCTTCCTGCGCGATGGCGAGCAGGTCGCCCGCAACGCACAACCGCTGCAGGTCGAGCCCGGGAAGTTCGCCTACCGGCTCGTCCGCGCCGAGTTGCCCTTCGAGGACTACGACACGATCGAGGCCCACGTGAGCATCGACGGCGGTCATGTCACCGTCGTGCCGTACACGCTGGTTCCCGGCGCCTCGTAAGCCTCGATGCCATTCGCCGCCGCCGTCTCCGAGCACCCGGTGGCCGCCGATGCCGTCGGCGAGGTCCTCGGCACGATCGCGGAGCGCGGTGGGGTCGAGCCGGACCTCGTCGTCGTGTTCGTGGGTGAGGCGCATCGCGAGTTCGTCGGCGAGATCACCGCGGCGATCCACGCCGTGTTGCGCCCGAGCGCGCTGGTCGGGTCGACGGCCGGCGGCGTGGTGGGGCGCGACCGGGAGATCGAGGATCAACCGGCGCTGTCGGTGTGGGCCGCGTGGATCGGTCCGGTGTCGACGGTCCGGCTCACCGTCGAGACGGTCGATGCCGGAACCGCCGTGGTCGGGATCCCCGCCGACGTTCCCCACGGGGCGACGCTGGTGCTGCTCGCCGATCCGCAGTCGTTTCCCGCATCGTCGCTGGTCGCCGAGCTGGCGGTGGTGCGTCCCGACCTCTCCGTGGTCGGGGGGCTCGCGTCGGGTTCGGGGGCGCCGGTGCTGCTGCGAGACCGCGACCGCCATCGTGATGGCGCCGTGGGCGTGGTCGTCCCGGCCGAACACGTCGCCGGGTCGTTGGTGAGCCAGGGTTCACGTCCGCTCGGTGATCCGATGACGGTGACGGCCTCGGATCGGGAGTACCTGTTGGAGCTCGCCGGGCAACCGGCGCTGGAACGATTGACGGCCCTCACCGAGTCGCTCGGCCCCGACGAGCGGGCGATGGCCGCGCGCGGCGTGGACCTCGGTACGGCGATCGACGAGGCTCGCCACCAGCACCGATCCGGCGACTTCGTCGTACGGAGCATCCTCGGCGCCGACCGTGCTCGCGGCGTGCTCGCACTGGCGGAGCACGTCCCGGTCGGCTCGACGGCGTGTTTCCACGTCCGCGACGCCGCCGCGGCCGACGCCGACCTCCGCACGCGTCTGCGTTCGGTGCGTGGCGATGGAGCGCTGCTCTTCACCTGCAACGGACGGGGGCAGGCGCTTTTCGGCGTCGACGACCACGATGCAGCGGCGGTGGTCGACGAGACCGGGACCGACGCGGTCGCCGGCATGTTCTGCGTCGGCGAGATGGGGTCGACGGCGGGACGGAGCCACGTCCATGCCTTCAGCGCGTCCGTCCTCGTCTTCGCCGATCGCTGACGGGCCGCCGCCCGTTCGGGCGACTCAGGTCAGGGTCTAGGGTTGGGGGCTCACCGCTCGGCGGGCACCCGTGGGCCCTCTCGATCCTCAGGAGACACACCGTGACCGATCCCGACCTCGAGCGCCGTTCGATCGATGTGATCAGGGGCTTGGCGATGGACGCCCCCCACGCTGCGAACAGCGGCCATCAGGGCACTGCGATGGCCCTCGCTCCTCTCGCGCACGTGCTGTGGACCCGCGTGCTGTCCTACGACGCCGCCGACCCGGACTGGCCGGATCGGGACCGCTTCATCCTGTCCGCCGGTCACGCCAGCATCCTGCAGTACTCGATGCTCCACCTGACCGGTTTCGGGCTGACGCTCGACGACCTCAAGGACTTCCGTCAGTGGGGGTCCAAGACCCCTGGGCACCCCGAACACGGCCACACCCGGGGCGTCGAGGTCACGACCGGCCCGTTGGGCCAGGGCTTCGCCAACGCCGTCGGCATGGCGTTGGCCGAGCGCTGGTTGGCAGCTCGCTTCGGTGACGAACTCTTCGACCACCACACCTTCGTCATCGCCGGGGACGGCGACCTCCAGGAGGGCGTCAGCCACGAAGCAGCCTCGCTCGCCGGCCATCAGCGGCTGGGCAAGCTGGTCGTGGTCTACGACGACAATCACGTCTCGATCGATGGCGTCACCGAACTGTCGCTCTCCGACGATGCGGCCACTCGGTTCCGTGGCTACGGCTGGGACGTCGACGAGATCGGCGAAGCCGCCGAGGACCTCGACGCGCTCGAGGCGGCGCTGAACCGCGCGAAGACGACCGATCGACCGACGCTGATCGTGCTGCGCAGCCACATCGGACATCCGTCGCCGACGCTGACCGATTCACCGGCAGCGCACGGGCTCGCGTTCGGTGCCGAGGAGATCAGTGCGGCCAAGCAGGCCATGGGACTCCCGGATGAACCATTCGTGGTGCCGGACGACACGCTGGCGCTGTACCGCGCCGCAGGCGAACGGGGCAGCGCCGACCGCGAGGCGTGGGAGAAGCGCCTCGCCGCCTTCGGTGGCGACCGGGCGGCGCTCGACTGCTGCCTCGACGCCGAGGGCATGCCGGGGTGGGAGTCGTCGGTGCCGACCTTCGCTGCCGACGAGAAGCTCGCCACCCGGCAGGCGTCGGGCAAGGTCCTCCAGGCGCTCATCGACGACGTCCCGGGCCTGCTCGGTGGCGGCGCCGACCTGACCGGGAACACGGGCACCAAGATCGCCGACGCCGGTGTGATGAGCGCCGACGAACCGGCGGGACGCCAGCTCTACTTCGGCGTGCGCGAACACGGGATGGCGGCGATCATGACCGGGATGGCGTTGCACGGCGGCGTCCTCCCCGTCGGCGGGACGTTCCTGGTGTTCTCGGACTACGCCCGCGGGGCGATCCGGCTGGCGGCACTGTCGGGCGCCAAGGTCATCTACTCCTTCACCCACGATTCCGTCGGCGTCGGCGAGGACGGACCGACCCACCAGCCGGTGGAGCACGTCGCGTCACTGCGCGCGATCCCGGACCTCCGGGTCCTTCGTCCGGCCGACGCGAACGAGACCGCTGCGGCATGGAAGGCCGCCGTGAGCGGTGACGGACCGACGGCGATGATCCTGTCGCGTCAGGGACTGCCGGCCCTCGACGGCAGCTCGGAGGAGGGCGTCTTGAAAGGCGGCTATGTGCTGCGCGACGCCGACGAACCCGCCGTCGTGCTCGTGGCCACCGGCTCCGAGGTCCATGTCTGTGTGGCAGCCGCCGAGGCGCTCGACGCCGCAGGCGTCGCAGCCCGGGTGGTCTCACTTCCGTCCTGGGACATCTTCGAAGCGCAGCCCGAGAGCTACCGGACCGCTGTCCTTCCGGCCGGGGTCCCCACCCTGTCCGTCGAGGCCGGCGTGACGTACGGATGGGAGCGCTATGCCGACGAGTGCCTCGGCATCGACCGGTTCGGCGCATCGGCGCCGGGGGGTGAGGTGCTCGAACGCCTCGGCTTCACTCCGGAGAACGTGGCGGCGAGGGCTCGAGCGCTCGTGTCGAAGTCGGTGTCGGGCTGATGGGCCGCCTGCACGACCTGCACGAGGCCGGCCAGTCGCCGTGGCTCGACAACCTGCGACGCGGGTACCTCCGTTCGGGAGAACTCCAGGCGTACGTCGACCGCGGGATCCGCGGCATCACGTCGAATCCGTCGATCTTCCAGAAGGCGATCGCTGACAGTGACGACTACGACGAGCAGTTCTCGTCGCTGCTCGGCGGTGGCGTGTCGGTCGAGGACGCCTATTGGACGATGGTCCGCGACGACATCGGTGAGGCCCTGGCGGTCCTTCGTCCGGTGCACGACGAATCCGGCGGCACCGACGGGTACGTCTCGGTCGAGGTCGACCCGGGTCTCGCAAGGGACACGGCCGGGACGATCGCTGCGGCGCGTGAACTCGACCAGCGGATCGACCAGCCGAACCTGTTCGTGAAGATCCCCGCGACCGAGGAGGGGGTCCCCGCGATCGAGACGATGATCGGCGAGGGACGCAGCATCAACGTCACGTTGATCTTCTCGATCGAGCGCTACGAGGCGGTCATGGATGCGTACCTGTCCGGACTCGAGACACTGCTCGAGCGCGGCACCGGCGATCTGTCGAGCGTGACGAGCGTCGCGTCGTTCTTCATCTCGCGCGTCGACACCGAGGTCGACAACCGACTCGACGCGATCGGCACCGACGCCGCACTGGCGCTCCGGGGCAAGGCCGCCGTCGCCCAGGGCCAGATCGCCTACCAGCGGTTCCTGGCCAACTTCTCGGGGCCGCGCTGGGAACGGCTGGCTGCTGCCGGAGCGAACGCCCAGCGCCCGCTGTGGGCATCCACCTCCACCAAGAACCCCGACTATCCCGACACGCTCTACGTCGACACGCTCATCGGGCCCGACACCGTCAACACGCTTCCTGAACCCACGATCGTCGCCTTCGAGGAGCGTGGGACCGTCGCTCGTACGGTCGACGCCGACGTCGCCGGCGCACGAGCGGTCCTCGACGGCCTGGACGAGGTCGGCGTCGACATGGCCGACGTCGCCCGGGTGCTCGAGGTCGAGGGCGTTGCCGCGTTCGAGAAGTCGTTCGACGACCTGCTCGAGACACTCCAGTCCAAGGCCGATCGACGGGCGTGATCCGTGCACGGTGAAGTGCGGCTGGTCGACGACGTCGCTGTCGCCTTCGCCGAGACGGTGGCCGAGTCATATCGCGGTCGTCCCGGACGCGGTTTCTCCTTCGCCCTGTCGGGCGGATCGACCGCTCGGCGCTGCTATGAGTTCCTCGGCAGTTGGCCGGACTCACCGATCGACTGGATGGCGACAGAGCTGTACTGGGGCGACGAGCGGTGCGTCCCGTTGGACCATCCCGACTCGAACTACCGCCTCGCAGCCGAGGCGCTCCTCGCGACGGTCGGTGGCGTGCACGCGCTCTTCCCCATGCGCGCCGAGGACGGCGCCGACGCCTACCAACTCCTGTTGACCTCACTCGGCAACCTCGACCTCGTGCACCTCGGGCTCGGGGCCGACGCGCACACGGCGAGTCTCTTCCCGGGTTCGCCGGCCCTCGACGCCGACGCCGGGCGACTCGTGGCCGAGAACATCGACCCCTCCGGACTGCATCGTCACGCCAGGCTCACGCTGACCTACGCGGGCATCGCCCGGGGGCGCACCGTCGTGGTGACCGTGGCCGGTGAGGAGAAGGCCGAAGCGTTCGACGCCGTGCGGCGCGGTGCCGATGTGCCGGCTGCGCACGTGCGGGCCGAGCAGGTGATCTGGCTCGTGGACCACGCGGCCGCAGGATGACCGTGAGCGGCGGTGTGACCACTGACCGGTCGGCCCATGACGGCGCAGCGCCGAGCGAGTTCGTAACCTGATCGACATGGACCATCCGCCGGACCCCGTG
>JAPKDO010000324.1 GCA_028822535.1 Acidimicrobiales bacterium | reverse complement strand
TTCGATGCGCATCAGGCTCCTCCAGAACCGCTGTCGTCGGTCTGGACCGGCAGTTCCTCGTGGTACAGGCGGGGATCGCCGGGGACGATCCCGGCGTCGGCCAACTCGCGATCCGCCCGGTCCTCGCGGGGCCGACGGGTGAAGAGGTCGCGGCGGGTGAGCCGACTCTCACCGTCGTAGCCCGCATCGGCGAGCGCCTTGCCGAGCAGCGCCAGGACGCGTTCCCAGGTCGCTGCAGCGCCCTCGCCGGCGACGAGACCGCTCCGGCCGTCGACCAGGACGAAGTAGGGCGCGACCGGGATGGCGTAGTCGTCCCATGCCTCGTTCGACATGACGACGGAGACGTCGGGCGAGGCGAGCTCGGCGACGGCGGCCGGGCTCTCGGCATCCGATCCGCGGGTCACCACGACAAGACGCGTCGCCGGCGGGAGTTCGACACCCTCGGCGAAGGCCTGCCAGAAGCCCTCGCAGGTCGAACAGCCGCTGGTGAGGAATGCCAGCAGGGTGGCGTGGTCGCGCCCGGCGACCGGGATCGCCGCGGCGGAACCGGCGGGCGTCGTCCCGCTGACACCGGCGGCACGCCCGCCTTCGACCGCCCGTGGCGTCGGCACACCCGGCCGGGTGTTGATCGTCGGCGTCCCGGTCGTGTCGGCGTGGGCGTGGTCGTGTTCACGGTCGGGGTCGAGCACGATGCCGTTGTCGTGCAGCGCTCGGAGGATCTCGGCGTGGCTGCGGAGCAGGCCGACGACGAGGAGGCCGAGGACGGCGACCACGATCGCGAGCGTCAGGACGAGGAAGGTCACCGGTCAGCTCACCCTCGTGACGGTGCGGCAGCCCAGACGTTCCGGGGCGGCGGACCCACCGGCGTCGAGATAGACGCAGACCTCGTGGATACCGGGACCGTTGCGTACCGTGACGTCGAACGACCCGGTGCCCACCGCGAAGGACTGCACCGGCTCACGATCGACGAAGACCTCGATCCTCGCGGCCGATGTCGCACCGGTGCCGACGTCGCCGCGGATGCGCAGACCACCGGTCACCGCGGTGACGGAGTCAAGGACGGGGTCGACGTCTTCGAGGCAGGGGCGGTGATGGTTGCGGGTGGCGTTGTCGACCCGGCTCGCGGTGGTGCACGTGGGTTCGATCTCCCACGGCTTCGAGCAGGTGACGACCCGGCACATGATCGGTCCGACGCACGCGACCTGGTTGTTGCAGTTGCCGTACCGGAAATGCGTGCAGCCGTCCTTGCGGTTGCCGCAGCTGCGACAGCCGCAGTTGGCTCCGGAACACGACCCGGAACACACGCCGTTGCTCCCGCATCCGCACCCGCCGCAGCCGTCGTTGCAGTCCATGTAGTAGCGCGCCGCGCCGTTGCAGAAGCTCGACCCGTCGACCTTCCACCAGCCGGCGAGCAGCGTGCCCGGCGGGCACGAGTTCTCGCCGTAGATCGCGCAGCAGAACTCGGTGTAGCCGTCGCAGCACAGGCTCCCGCAGTCACACTGGCGGCCGTTGCAGCCACAGGTCGCGGCGTAGGCAGAGCGTGGCTCGAGGACGAACTCCTTGCCGGCGACTGCGATCGCACTGCCGACGAGGGCGCTGCGGGCCAGGAAGCCGCGGCGCGACGTCGTGCGCCCGACGAAACGGGTGGCACGGTCGGTGATGGTGGTGGTCAGGCTCATGGCGACCGGAGGATCCTTCGCTTGTCGTTGACGTCCTCGAGCACGCTCGACGCGGCGATCACGAGAAGGGCCCCCGTGACGACCAGGACGACGTGGGCGGCGAACATGCCGATGCCCTCGTCGATGACGAGTGTCAGATCGGGCGCCGTCGTGAGGGCCGCGGCGACGGCGGTGCCTGCAGCCGCGAGATCGATGAGGATGTGGATGGCGCCGGGGGGCGCGTCCGATGCGCCGAAGCATCCGCACGACACGTCGGCGGCGCGCCGTTGCAGGAGGACGAGGAACAGGCCGAACCCGCCGTAGACCGCGGCCATGGCGACGGCCGACGCGACGCCGCCGAACGCGACGACGGCGCCGCCGACCGCCACTTCGACCACGCCCAACGACCGACCTGCCCAAGGACCCAGCCGCCGATCGCCAAAGAGGCTCGCGGCATTCATCGCCTTCGTCGACGGACCCGGCGCGCCGATCTTGTCGGCGCCGCTCACGATCAACAGCACGGCGAAGAGGTGGAGTGGTCCGACGACGAGGCTCATGACTGGTCGTCGAGGTAGCCGCCGACGAGCGGGAGGTAGAGGCCGTCGACACGCAGGGACGAGGAGGTGAATCCGCGACCGGCGGTGCCGTCCCACCGGAAGTCCGCCGTGCCGCCCGGTGCGTACCAGAAGATGTCGGCGGTGCCGTTGCGGTCGAAGCCGGCGCTGCCCGAGACCTGCGGGAGGTAATCGCCCGACACGCTCGCCGTCCGCTGCGAACGACCGCCCGACGCATCGAAGTACCAGACGTAGTCGGCACCGCGACCCGGTGCGTACCAGAAGATGTCGCCTCGCCCGTCGCCGTCGAAGTCGCCGGCCAGCGGGACGTAGGTGCCGCTGATGGATTCGGATCGCGACGACGGAGAACCGTCGGCGGCGAACGTCCACACGAAGTCGGTGCCGCCGCCGGGTGCGTACCAGAGGATGTCGGTGATCCCGTCGCCGGTGAGGTCGGGAGCCATCGGGGCGATCGGCTTGTAGACGCCCGAGATGCTGATCGAGCTCGACTCGAATCCGCCGGCACCGCCGCGCCACAGATAGTCGCGCCCCGAGCCCGGCCGATACCACAGGATGTCGCCGAACTCGTCGCCGTCGAAGTTCCCGGGGATCGGTTGGTAGTCACCCGACACCGGCGTCGAACGGCTCGTGAACCCGCGACCGGCGCGGCCCGTCCAGAGGAAGTCGTTCGCAGAACCCGCGGCGTACCAGAGGACGTCGGTGATGCCGTCACCGTTCGCATCCCAGCCGGGCCCGGTGACCGGCAGGTAGCTGGCGTTGACCGACAGTGACTCGCTGGTGAAGCCGTTCGGGCCGCCGTACCAGACCCAGTCCCCTCCGGTGCCCGGTCGGTACCACAGCACGTCGTCGTAGCCGTCGCCGTCGTAGTCGTTGCCCGGCCCGGTGATGACCCGGTACGCCGAACTGATGCCCACCGTGACCGGATCGATGTCGCCGTTCGACCCCGTCCGGAGCAAGGTGTCGGGATCGCTGCCGCTGGCGTAGAGCAAGATGTCGGACGATCGCTGCGGCGACGCCCCTCCGACGGGTGGAACCAGACCGGCCGCCGACGACGATGACCCCGACGCCGCCATGGCGAGCGTGCCGATGACCAGGGCACACAGAGAGATGGCGCGACGACTCACGACCCGCCACGCTATCGGCCGTCATCCGCAGGGCGGGACCGCACGACGGGTGGGTCCCGTCAGGTGGTCGGACCGCGGAGAGAATGCGGGGACATCACCGCGCCCGGGCCCTGCTCTGCGCTCGCGTCGGTTGGTCGCTCCCGCCCAACGCCTCGGCGAGCGCTCCGCCTCGCATCGCATTCGGATGGTAATTTCGGGCCGTACGGTGAATCGCCCACGAAGCGAGGCCACCGTGCTGGCAGTAGCCACCGATGACGAATCGCAACGCGATTCACTCATCACGGGTGAAACCGCCTCCGCCGCCGCTCGACGGCGGCGGAGGAATGCAATCGCACACCGTTCCGGCGAAGGCGAGACGTGTTCGTAGCACTCGAGTATCCAGCCGCCGACATTCGACGCTTCCTCCCCGGCGGGCCTTGGGTCCTCGACCGACCGGACTGGCCCGACCCGGTCACACGGCAAGACGACTCGACCGGATACGACCATCTCCGAGGATTCGGGGCCGTCGAGAAGCGTCGACGAGGCGGGCTCGGCACGTGGAGTGGAGAACACGCATTCGCGCTCGCCCACAACGCCCTCCGATTCCCCTCGAGTCTGGGCAGCGCCGCGGCCGCAGGGTCGAATCAGGCACTACGAGGGGCCCGGGTAGCGGCGCGTCGATTCTTCAACGACGGAACTGCTGTTGCCCGTCTCGAGCTCGGACTCGCGCTTCGAGACGGCGATCCGATCGACGCGATACGCGACGCCGCGACCCTCGGCGTTCGCGTCCCGGCGCTGTCGGGCCCGAGGCTGGCCGAGTTCGAGATGCGCCTCGCCCACGGGCCGATCTTTCGCAACTACCTCCGCCTGACAACCCGTCGCGGCGAGTACGAACCGTGGTGGTGCACGCCCGGGCAGCCACTCGCCTTGGTGGAGCTGTCGGCCGACCGCTTCGATGCCGTCGCGGGTCTCACCATTCCGA
>JAPKDO010000323.1 GCA_028822535.1 Acidimicrobiales bacterium | reverse complement strand
AACAACAACAACAACAACAACAACAACAACAACATGTTCGCCGGTGCGCCACGCGACGCGATCGAACCCGAGACCGACCTGCGCCTCGCCGGCTTCGTCGCCTTCCCGACGCTGTTCACCCCGTCGGCCGCGGTGCTCGCTGTCTCGACCGGGGCCGAGGACGGCACGCTGACCGTCGCCGTGGCCGCGGGTGTTGCGATCGTGCTCGGCGCCGTCGGCGTCTACCTCCGCCGCTCCGTGCCGGTGGCGCTGGCCACGGCCGGCGTCCGTCTCATCGGCGCCGGCACCATCGTCGTCGGCGTCGGCCTGGTGGTCGAGGGCCTCCGCACCCTCTGAGTCGCGGCCCCTCGGGGCGGTTTCTCGACGAAGATGGCAAACATTGCCAACCACCGCTACCCTGTGGGCGTGTCCACGATGAACGTGTCACTTCCCGACGAACTCAAGTCCTACGTCGACGAGCGGGTGGAGAACGACGGATACGGCTCGAACAGCGAGTACGTCCGGGAGTTGATCCGACGGGATCAAGGTCGACTCCGACTTCGCAAGCTGCTCCTCGACGGGCTGTCGTCCGAGCCGGGGCCGGCGGCCGACGGCGCGTACTTCGACGCACTGCGCGCCCGAGCTCGTTCCGTCGACTGACTTCATGGCCGACAAGACGGTCCGGCTCCGTGCAGCAGCCGCCGAAGACCTCGATCAGGCCGTCGACCATCTCCGCGATCGAGCTGGCGAGCGGGTCGCGCTCGAGTTCGTCGAGTCGGTCGCCGCCGCCTTCTCGCTCCTCTCCTCGAACCCGGGCATCGGCAGCCTCCGGTACAGCTACGACCTCGAGATCCCCGGTCTGCGGGCGTGGCCGATCGAGCGTTCCGATCGAGCGGTCTTCTACGTCGAAGCCGACGATCACCTCGATGTCTGGCGCGTCCTGCACACCCGTCAGGACATTCCGGCGACGATCGAGGCGCCCGACAGCTCGCCCGAGACCTGACGACGACACCCGCGACGACCGGTCAGTGGTCGGCCGAGTCGCCTGGCGGGTCGAACACCCAGGGGTCCCGACGGACGGCATCGGGGTCGAAGCGGTCGAGAAGCGACTCCGGCGTCGCAGTTTCGCTGGTCGACGCGAGGCCGAGCGACTCGCCCATCGCCCCGACCAACTGCTCGGGCGTCCGACCTGCCGCCACGAGCTCGCTGAGGCTGACCGAACCGTGCCGCTTCGCCAGACGCTCCCGGTCGGGACCGAGGACGAGCGGGACGTGGGCGTAGCTCGGGACGTCGAGCCCCAGCACGCGGTGGAGCCACACCTGGCGCGGCGTTCCCTCGAGGAGGTCGTCACCTCGGACCACCTCCTCGATGCCCTGCGCTGCGTCGTCGACCACGACGGCGAGGTTGTAGGCGGGCACGCCGTCCCCTCGCCGGACCACGAAGTCGTCGACGACGCCGGTGTGCTCGCCTGCGACCCGGTCGACCACCGTCACCTCGGCCAGGTCGGCGCGGACTCGCCACGCCGGACCCCGATCGGCGCGTTCGGCGGCCCGCTCGGCTCGCTGGTCGAGCGTGAGGTCGCGGCAGGTGCCGGGATAGGCGCCCTCGGGCAGCGGACCGTGCGCTGCCCATGCGGCCTCAGCCACCTCGCGTCGCGTGCAGAAGCAGGGGTAGAGGAGGCCGGTGTCGTCGAGGGCGGAGACCGCGGACTCGTGTCGCGCTCGGACATTCGGGTCGGACTGCCGGATGATCGGACCGTCGTGGTCGAGACCGAGCGCGGCGAGGTCGGCGAGTTGTTCGTCGACCAGGTGCTCACGGCTCGAGACCGGATCCAGGTCCTCGACCCGGATCAGGAACCGACCGCCCTCCGCACGGGCGAAGAGCCAGGCGAGGAGCGCGGTTCGCAGGTTGCCGACGTGGAGGGACCCCGTCGGACTCGGCGCAAAACGACCATCGGCCACGCCGCATGCTCGCGCGGCGTGGCCGATGGGATGTGCGTTCGACGGAGTCGAACCGGTTCAGATCAGGCGCAGGTTGCCGAGGCGGCGACTCTGGAGCCGGTGAGCAACCGGAACCGCTGGACGGGATCGACGGAGTCGAACCGGTTCAGATCAGGCGCAGGCCCAGGGGCCCCAGCCGGACTGGTCGTAGAGCCACTTGGCGAAGCGCGTGTTGGCCTCGGCGCTGTAGCGGCCCGACCACGGGACGCCGGTCACGGCCTGGAAGTTGCCGCTGTGGACGTTGTTGATCTGGAAGAGGCCGTGGTTGCCACCGCCGGGGCTCATGGCGTTGGGGTTGAAGCCGGACTCGCAGCGGACGACGCTGAGCGCCTTCTGGGTCTGCGATCCGAAGTAGCGGGCGATGATCTCCTGGACCGAGCCGGGCGTCGCTGCCGCTGACTGGCGGGCGGCTTCGGCCTGACGTGCCGCTTCGGCCTGACGGGCGGCTTCAGCTTGACGGGCCGCTTCGGCCTCGGCTTCGGCCTGCTCGATGGCGGCGGCGTAGGCGATGATCTCCTCGTCCGTCGGTCCGGGGACCGGACGGTACGAGTCGACGTCGTCGCCCGAGGGGACGGCGTCCACGAGCGGCACCGTGATCGCCGGGCCGACGCCGGCGGCGACGACCTCGTCTGACGACCCGGATCCGAGGGTGCCGGCATCGGCGACGGAACCGGAGGAGGCGCCCACGGTCGCCGTGACGGCGAGGACGAGTGCCAGTGCGAGTCCGGCGAGTGCGGGGATGAGTTGTCTGCGCATGAGGGGTGTGTCCTTTCCACAGACGCGACGAAGCCGCCGTGCCGGTGTTGGGGAGAAGAGCGACGCGTCAGGGAGTGGAGACGCAGGTGGTGAGCTCGGCGGGGGGATGACGGGCCCGGGCCCGATCGCGTCCCGATCGCCCTCGGTGAGGGAGACCGAAAACGACGCGATCGTCGCTTTCATCTGGTGTGATGTGACAAATCCTGGACGGTTCGTAAACCAAACGCAACATATGAGCTTGTGATATCGGTCACGAACGCTTGCAGTAGTTGCACATACCGCATGGCAGATCATGCGTGGGGGATGGTCGCGACGCCTCGAGGGATCGGGCTGCGGACGCCCGCAGGACGACCGCTAGGCTCGCCAATCCGTTGGAGAGATGACCGAGTCAGGCCGATGGTGCTTCCCTGCTAAGGAAGTGAGGGCGCAAGCCCTCCGAGGGTTCAAATCCCTCTCTCTCCGCCAGTGACATGCGGGCCGGCCGGCCCCGAGCGTCCCCGGACGCTCGCCCGGTCGGCCCGGATGACGCCGGGAGGGATGCCAGAGCGGACGAATGGAACGGTCTTGAAAACCGTCGAGCCCCTCGCGGGTTCCGTGGGTTCGAATCCCACTCCCTCCGCCAAAGACGCAGGTCAGATACCCTTTCTGAGCATGAGGGCGACCAACTCGGAGACCAGCGTCGGCGCTGATCAAGGCTCCATACCACTCCTGTACCACTGGCAGCGGCTCGTGGACGGCGATCGAGGACACCAGTGGTACGGCAGATCGGAGCGCGCGAGATGACGCCACAGCGAGTCCAGGTCTTCTCGCTCGGCACCCCGCCGAAGGGCACAGCGACCGCGAAACGCCGATACCGCGTCAAGTGGCGGATCGACGGCCGGGACCGAACCCGCTCGTTCAAGACGCGCGCCGAAGCGGATCGGTTCCGTCGACTCCTCCTCGACGCAGTCGAATCCGGCGAGCACTTCGACGACACCACCGGCGAGCCGGCGTCGTGGTCGAGTACTTCGCTCACCTGGTTCCAGTGGTCTCAGGAGTGGATCGCCCTGAAGTGGCCGCAGTGGGCGGGGACGACCCGGCGCACCGGCCTCGAGACCCTGGTGTCCATCACGCCTCGCATGGTTCGAGGCGGCGCGCCCGATCCGCCGACGGAGGTCGCCGACTGGCTCCGCTCGGACGGCTACGTCCCCGGGTCCGACGGATGGGCGACGCCTCCAGCCTGGCTGACTCGTTGGTCCCTCCCACTCGACCAGATCACTCCACGCATCCTCGAGCAGGTCCTCGTCGAGGTCACCACCCGCCAGGACGGCAAGCCGATGGCGGCCTCGATCGCCCGGAGACGGAAGAACACCCTCGGCGCCGTGCTGCGCGCCGCCGTCCGCCGCGACCTACTCGACCGCAACCCGATGGACCGTGTCGAATGGCGAACCCCGACACGCGACATGACCATCGACGTCGCCACCGTCCCGTCGATGCCCGACGTCCTCGCTCTGGGCGACCACGTCACCGCGCTCGAGTCTGCAGCCGCCGCTCGCTATGGCGCGCTGTTCGCCTGCGTCGGGCTCGCCGGCCTCCGACCCTCAGAAG
>JAPKDO010000322.1 GCA_028822535.1 Acidimicrobiales bacterium | reverse complement strand
CAGCCAGGATCCGGCCGAAGTTCGGATCCTCCTGCAATGTCGCCACGAACCCGTACGCGCCGAGCGCGGCAACGCCCGCGCCGATGAATGCCACGCCGCGATGCTCCCGAACTCCCTGCCACACCAACCACGCGCCACCGATCTCCGCCAGCGCCGCGAGGGCGAACAGCGCAAGGGAGCGTGCGACCGACATCGCAGACGACCATAGACAGGACCGGTCGTCTCCATAGTTCAGCCTTGACTGTATTTCAGCATTGGCTTTACTATTGGCGCATGCCGAACATCGATGTCGATGCCCTGCATCGGGTGGGCCGGGCGCTGGCCGACCCGACCCGATGCCGAATCTTGTTGTGTCTGCTCGAGGGCCCCCACTATCCAACCGATCTGGCCGACCACCTCGAACTGACCAAAGGGAACGTGTCCAACCACCTGGCCTGTCTCCGTGGATGTGGTCTGGTCCTGGCCGTACAGGAGGGTCGTCGTCAACGCTACGAGTTGGTCGATGACCGTCTCGCGCACGCATTGGGTGACCTGGCCGACCTGTCGGCCGAGATCACCGATGACCATTGTGCGGCCGACCGACGTGAGGGAGCTGCGGCGGGGGGTGGTCGGTGATGGCGGTCGGCGCGCTCGCGATCTATCTGGTGTGGGCGGTGCTGGCGTTCGGGTGGCGTGCGATCGTCCAGCGCCGCCGGACCGGCGACACGGGCTTCCGTGGATTCAGCGGGACACCTGGTTCGATCGAATGGTGGGCGGGTCTGTTGTTCGTCGTCGCGATAGTGGCCGGCCTCGCCGCACCGGTCCTCGACCTCGTCGCTGCGATCGAGCCCCTCGACCTGCTCGACAACGATTGGATTGCGATCGCCGGCATCGTGTTCGCCACCACCGGCGTCATCGGAACGTTGGCGGCGCAGCTCGCCATGGGCGATTCGTGGCGAGTCGGCGTCGACCCTGACGAGCGGACCGAACTGGTCGTCGACGGTCCATTCGCCGTGGCGCGAAACCCGATCTTCTCGATGATGGCCCTGACCGCCGCCGGCCTCACCCTGATGGTCCCCAACAGCGTCGCCATCGGCGGCTTCGTCGGCCTGATCGTCGGCCTCGAGCTACAGGTCCGGCTCGTCGAAGAGCCATACCTCTCCAATGCACACGGCGAGCGCTACACCACCTACGCCGCCCAGGTCGGCCGCTTCATGCCCGGTATCGGACGCCTCAACGCGAGCGACGCACGCGATGACGCGCGACGGTTGGAGACCCGATGACCGGCAGCCGCGTACTCGTCCTCGGTGGTGCCGGCGCGGTCGGCCGCCACACCTCCCGGCAACTGATCCGTCTCGGTCATCGCGTCGTCATCACCGGACGGACCCCGGCACCACTGCACCATCTCGCCCAACAGCACAACGAGATCGACGTCGTTGCCGCCGACGCGAATGACCACAAGACGCTGCGCGGTGCGGGCTCGGTCGATGCGGTCGTCAACACCACGGGTCTCGTCGACCGGACGATCGTCCAGCCGTGGCTCGACGAGGGCACCCCGTTCGTCGACATCGCCGCCTCGGGCGAGGAGATCCGACAACTCGAGCGCTGCGATGCCTCCCGCTCGACCCTGCTCTTGAGCGTGGGGCTGCTCCCCGGACTGTCCACGCTCATCGCCGCCGACCTCGCCGCACGGGATCCGGACACGTCGCCGATCACGATCGGGGCCCTGCTCGGCGTCGGCGAGGACTACGGCGACGCCTCACGCCGATGGACGATCGGCCGCCTCGGCGCCCGGATCGACGGACACGACGGACCGTTCCGGAACTTCACCACCCCGGTCCCGATCGACTTCCCCGGCGGCTTCGGCGCCCGCAACGCCTACCGGTTCGACTTCGCCGACCACTATGTCCTGTCCCGTGACCTCGATGTCCCGGTCACGACCGCCTATTGCATGGACTCCCGGCTCGCCAACACCGCTCTCACCCTCGCCGCCCGCATCCCCGGCGCACCCCGAGCCCTGCTCGCCGCCAACCGCGCCTCCCGCCGCGCCGCCAAAGGCAGCGACTGGTGGGCAGCAACCATCTTCACCGACAACCACACCACGTGGGCCCTCGGACGAGCCCAATCCGAGAGCACCGGCGTCCTCACCGCCATCGCCACCGACCGACTCCTCACCACCGCGGCTCAGCCGGGCGTTCGCCACATCCACCAACTGCTCGAACTCGACGACATCCGAGACCATCTCCCCAACCTGGGGATCGCGATGGCGCAAAGCCCCGGTGAGGGGCACTGATCGCCTCACCGGCAGGTCAGACATCCACCGAGGAGGCCAGGGGGTCCTCGATGTCGATCATCGCTGGATGGACGTGAACGTGGACGTCGTCGATGTGAGCGACCACTTCCTTGAGGTGCCGGCGCGTCGCTGTCGCCACAGCGTGGCCGTCGTGCACTGACCCGTCGGGGTCGACGTTGATGGTGAGGTCGGCGACGAGTCGGTGGCCGAGCCACCGGACTCGCGGCGGCTCCACCGCGATGACCCCGGGGACGTGGTCGGTTTCGTGCCTGATCTCTTCGACGATGGCGGGGTCCACGGCGTCCATCAGTCGGTAGTAGATCTGACGGGCGGCGCCGGCCAGCACGGCGAAGATGGCGATGGAGATGCCGAGACCGACGATCGGGTCGGCCCGGTCGATTCCGGCCCAGACGCCGACGGCGCCGAGCGCGACGGCGAGGGAGGTGAACCCGTCGGTGCGGGCGTGGTAGCCGTCGGCGACGAGCGCCGCAGACCCGATCGCCGTGCCTTCACGGATCCGATAGAGGGCGACGAGTTCGTTGCCCACGAACCCAGCGAGACCGGCGAAGAGGAGCACACCGAGATTTTCGAGGGGTCGCGGGTTGAGCAGCCGATCGATGGACTGGACTGCGGCGATGACCGCCGAGGCGGCGATCATGGCGAGGATGAACAAGCCAGCGAGGTCTTCGGCACGCCGGTAGCCGTAGGTGTAGCGGTCGTTCGCGGGACGACGCCCGAGACGGAACGCAAGGAACAGCGGGATCGCGGTCAGGGCGTCGGAGAAGTTGTGGATGGTGTCGGCCAGCAGCGCCACCGAGCCAGTCGCGACGACGATCGCGACCTGGATGAGTGCGGTGACCATGAGTGCGACGAACGACACCTTCACGGCACGGATTCCCCGTTCGCTGGCCTCGAGCGCGGTGTCGATCGAATCGGCGGCGTCATGACTGTGGGGCCGGAAGATCTCCGACAGCGCGCCCCGCAGCCCACCGACACGGTGCCCGTGGCCGTGATCCCCATGGTCGTGGTCGTGCCCGTGGTGGTGGCCGTGGTCGTTCATGCGGTCTCGGCCTCGCGGTGGTGGGTTGCACCGGCGATCTGGTGGTCGGCCTGCAGGAGTGCCTCGGCTGCGAGTCGCTCGATGTGTTCGTTCTCGGCGGCGTAGTGGATGCGGGTGCCTTCGCGGCGACTGCGAACCAACCCGGCGAGCCGCAACTTGGCCAGGTGCTGCGAGACCGCGGGCGGGCGAACGCCGACGTGGTCGGCAAGGTCGTTCACCGAGTGCTCGCCATGCAGCAGTGCCCACATGACGCGGAGCCGGGTTGGATCAGCCAGCAACTTGAGCGTCTCCGCGGCAGCGTCGAACTCGGCATCAGTCGGATCTCTGCCTACCTGCGTATTCATGCAGATAGTCTGCCGACACGGGGACCCAAGCACAAGTTGGCCAACGAGAAGCCGGAGTCGACCTCACCCGCGCCGATCCGGGCGACTGCACGGTCAGCGCCGTCTACGACCCAGCCAGCGGCGCGAGCGCCCTGGCGAGAGGCGCTCGAGAAGGACCACCTCGTCGTCGAATCCCACCCAGTTCGGGATCCGGATGTGATGTTGTGGCTCGAAGAGCCGCGGGATGTCGCAGACACATGGCACCGATGTGAGGCCATACGAACATGCCGTGCAGAGCTCGAGACCGCCGGTCATCGCATGGAAGCTGTCGTCCCCGGTTCGGCCACCGGGTGGCTCGCCGATGTACACGATGCGCCGGCCACCCGCCCCGTGGAACAACTCGACCGCGTCTGCGGCCCACGTCTCGTTCTTCGTCGGCCACATCAACAGGAGCGTGCGCTCGGGATGCGAGAGCACGTGACGGTGGTCTCCCTCGGCGACGGGAAACCACTGCTCGGCGTCGTTGAACCACGTGTTGGTGGTCGACGGAGGGGGTGCCTGATCGAAGGCAACGACCGGAGTTCCGTCGTGCGCAATCGCCCGCGCCCAGTAGCCCGTTCCCGCGCCGATCTCGACGAGCCCATTCGGCTCGGACCAGGCACGGATGGCCGCGACGGCCC
>JAPKDO010000321.1 GCA_028822535.1 Acidimicrobiales bacterium | reverse complement strand
CCCATCCGACCGCGTCGATCGGCTCGGGGTCCACGAGCCTGGTTGCCGACTGCCACAGGGCGACAATCGCTGATAGGGCGATCATGGCCACGATGAACAAACCGGCCAGATCCTCCGCACGCCCGTAGCCGTAGGTGTATCGGCGAGTCGGCGCACGACGAGCGAGCACGAACGCGATACCCAAGGGCACCGCAGTCAGCGCGTCACTGAAGTTGTGAATCGTGTCGGCTAGCAACGCCACCGACCCTGAGATCGTGTAGATCCCGACCTGAGCCAGCGCCGTGACGCCCAACCCGACGAGACTGATCTTCAGGGCCCGCATCCCCTCCTCGCTCGCGGTCAGCGCCACATCGATCGACGCCGCGTGATCGTGCGAATGCGGTCGCACCAAGTGCGCCAGCCGTGCCCACAGACCGGCCCCACCACCGAGCTCATGATCATGGCCTTGGTCGTCGTGGTCGTGGTCGTGGTCGTGGTCGTGCGAGTCAGGGTGGCCACTCATGCCGATCGCTCCCCGAACAACGACGTCGGCTGGTGATGGCTGGCGTGGTGCAACGTCTGGGCGACGAGCGCTTCGACGTGCTCGTTGTCGGCCGAGTAGAAGATCCGGGTTCCTTCACGCCGGGTCCGCACCGCTCCACTGGCCCGCAACCGGGCCAAATGGTGAGAGACCGTGGCCGGCTGTGCCGAGAGATGGTCAGCCAGCTCGTTCACCGAGTGCTCCCCATGCAGCAGATTCCACAGAATCCGTAGTCGCGTCTCATCTGCCAACAGTTTCAACGCCTCGGCGGCTGCCTCGAACACTTCGACCAGAGGCTCTTCACCTGATATCTGCATGAACACTTGGATATCAAGGTTCTCGACGTCCGTCAACCTCGGCTGTGCCCGAGTCGCTGTTCATCCACCGTGGTCATCGTGGTCACCAGCGGACCCCACGACGCGCTGATCCGGCTCGAAACCGGGCGGCCTCGCTGGCAGACCGTCACGCAACCGGACGCCATCCATTTCCTGGATTTCGAGCCGTTGGTTTCGGGCCATTCTCGACGCTAGATCGCGCACCCAGGGGTCCGACGCATCTCTGGCCGCCTGCTCCGCCATCGCAATACCGCCCAGGTGGTGATCCCGGATCAGCGCGAAGAACAACGCGTCCGCTGTCGCCTCGTCCTTGGCGTTCCGCAGGGCCTCCAACTCGTCGGACGACGCCCTCCCCGGCAGCGCATCGGGATCCATCCCCATCCCCATCCATTTCATCGCCAGTTCCGGCCGTGCGTCGATCGAGTACCCCTAGTCCCGCAACCGGCCATCCATCAAACCGATCTCGTAGCTCTGGAAGTACAGGATCTCGCGAGCGAAGATTCCCGCCCCACCCGTAGAGCCATTGTCGACCTGGCTCAACGAGAGCGCCACCGCTTGCTGATGGTGGATGAACATGTCTTGGAGGAAACCGACATCGACAGAACCCGCATCGGGCGGGCGATCTGCCCGCTCTGCGACGACGTAGGCCACCGCTCCACCCAGAAACGCGAACACTGCCGCCAGTGCCGCGGTCTGCAGCCCCGAGATGGGAACCATCCGGTTCGCGAGCGATCGACTGTCTGCGCCACTACCCGCGTCGCTTCCGACGGATTTCATCTCCGGACGCTAGGGCCACAAACGTCAGTCGTCCGATCGCGCGTCGGCGATCCCCTTGCCAGGTCAGGGATCGTGATGCTCGCCGTCGTCGGACACCTCTGACCCCGCGTCGACTCGACGGCGGGCGATCGCCAACAACACGGTGAAGAGCACCAGCGGAGCGACGACGAAGATCATCTCGTCCCAGCCGCCCTGGTGGGCAAGCATCGTCATCGTTCCGGAAACCTCACAGGAGCGCGAGGTACGGGGATACATCCCCGGTCGCGTGGGCCAGGACGGCGAGGGCTCCGGCGAACAGCGTGACAAGACCGGCCAGCGCGACCGCCACGCCCCCTCTCGATGAACGAGGACAAGCCGTCAGGTTCTCCGCTCGGAATACAGTCAACTCGGAGCCGCAGGCCACTCGCGCCCGGCTCGAAACCCGCACCATGTCGTTTGCGAGGCGACGGCGTCGAGCCGGCTCCTCCCCCGCGGCATCTTCGTCCGCAGCCCGTTCCACCGCGACGCGCAGGGCCATCGAACTCTGCGATGCGAACGGGAAGAACGGCAGCAGGCCCTCGACAACCGTCGCGATCAGAAGCGATCGGCGATGCCCTGCCCGCAGATGGGCGCGCTCGTGGTCGATCACGAATCCGTAGAAGTCGTCGTCGAGCATGCGACGGAGCCCCTGGGAGACCACGATCTGTGGATCTCGACCGTCAACGCTGTACGCGAAGAGTCGTTCGGTCGGAAGGACGACCAGGTCATGACTCCCGTCGTTGCGGTGTTCTCCGAGCCAACCCTCTGCTCGTGCATCGCGTCTGACACGACGCGCTCTGAGCGCGATCGTTGCCCCCCGTATCAACATCAACGTCAACAGGATCGCCGACACGCACGCGCCCACGATGCCTTCGGGAGCCAGATGGGTCGCAGGATCGTCGGCAACTCTCGTGACCGCATGAAGCGCGCCGATCGTCGCCGACGTGGCCAGTGCCGCCATCACGCACACCAGCCCCAAGGACAGGGCGACCGTGCTCAACCGGGCGAACCACCGCGGATCGGCGCCGATCGCACGAGAACGCATCGCTGGCAACGCCACGGCGACGAGTCCGAACGAGAGGAGGAGCAGTGTCATCGCCGACTCCGATCGAGGAGCTTGCGAAGCTGGCGCCGCCTCGGCGCGTCGAGCCCGGCGAGGAAATGCGTCAGGGCGCCTTCGGGGTCCTCCGCTGCGTCGAGGATCTGGGTCATCCGCTCGGCCGTCTGTTCCCCTTCTCCCTTCACTGGATGATACGTGTACGCCTTGCCCACCCGACGGCGGTCGACGGTGCCCTTCTTCCAGAGACGCCGGAGGATCGTCATCACCGTGGAATAGACGATCGGCGGATCGGAGTCGAGTTGTTCGAGGACCTCGCGTGGGGTCATCCAGTCGTCATGTCCCCAGAGAATCGACATGACCTCCGCCTCGAGCTCTCCCATTCCTCGTCGTTCTGCGGTCATCCAGTCATCCTCCGAGTACGTCTTGCACGGCGTCGTCGAGATTCTGGTCAGTGACGACGTTGTCCCAGCGCGCTGCGATCTTGCCCGATCCGTCGACGACGAACACCCAGGGCTCGCCGGGATCACCAGTTTGATCTGGCCATATCCACTCTGCCGCAGCCTTGTTGATGGCGTTGTTCTCGAAGTCGCGCCACACCTCGAGATGGACGAAGGCCATGTCGTCGCCGAACTCGACAGCCAGGTCTTGGACGGTGTCCGTGATGGGCCCGCAGAAGCGGCTCACGCAGTACACCGGGGTCGACACCACGATCATCACCGGGCGACCGGCGGAGATCGCCGACTCGATCGTCGTGTCGTGCAACTCCGGGTCGGGCACCGACCCGTCCTCTTCCGCCCTGGAGTCGACGGCAGTGACAGGAGCGTCGGACGCTCCGGGCAACAGGTTGTCGGTGCGGGGCGCCTGGTCACCGACGACGGGCACGTGCCCCACGTCCCCGACCTCGAAGGCCGCCGTCGCCTGCTCGCTCACACCGTCGAGGTCGACGGTGACCTCGACCTGCCAGAACCCCGCCCCTCCGACGGCGACGTGAATCTCGTCGCTTCCCCGCGGCCGATCGGTGACCCGGGAATCGGCAGGAACGATGCGCTGGCCGACGGACCCAACTCAGGTTCGTCGAGCGGCTCGGATTCGGTCCCGAGGTAGCTGAACTGCAGGTCTGCGTCCCCGAAGCTGACCACACCTTCCTCGTTGCTGAACAGGCCCACGATGAACCGCTGGTCCCGCTCTTTCGCCAAGTCGTAGCTCGCGACCTGTGCGACGATTGCATCCTCGACCGGTGTCGACGCCGCTGTCTCGTCGGTGGACGCTCCATCGCCACCACATGCCGACGTGGTGAGAGACAGCGCCACCGCTACGACGAACCACCTCACACGTTGCGATCGGGCCGTACGGCGGTTCATGCGGAGCAGCTTCCCTGAATCGATGGATCGACGATGGTCGCCGCTTGCCCTGCGGTGGCGAACAGGTGCCGAAGAATGGCGATGGTCTGTTCCCGAGGCAGCTGTTCCTCGAACGCCGCCTCGACGCGTCGCTTCGCTCGCAGCAGGTCACCGGCCGCAACGCGATCCGTCGTAGCCGCCGACGACGCCAGGCCGTGGAGCCCCTCGTGCGCCCGGTCGTAGAACACCTTCTCGGGATCTGCGTCGAGCTGTGATGCGGCACGCAACGTGTCACAGACACCGTCCAACGTGTCTCCCGTCGGCGAGGT
>JAPKDO010000320.1 GCA_028822535.1 Acidimicrobiales bacterium | reverse complement strand
ACGAACACCCGGAACCGGACGAACCATCGGTCCGGCATGTGGTCCATCACCCAGGCCAGTGCGTCCCTGGATCGTGCCCGCCAGTCCATCGTGGGCACCCTAGAGGGAGGCGGTGGGTATCGTTCGCCTTCGCAGATCTGGGAAGAGGAGCTACATCGTGGCGGGGCGCAAGCAGCCGAACTGGTACACCGAACGTCACCTCATCGAGCCGTTGCTCGATGCGCTCGATGGCACGGACGGCTGGATCGCCGATCTCGGCTGCGGTCCCGGAGCGCTGACCGCGCCGATCGCAGACCGGTTCAACGGGCGTGTCGTCGGCATCGACGGCTCACCGCCACGACTCGAACGTGCTCGAGCGGCGCACCCGGAGATCGAGTTCCACCTCGCCGATTTCCACGAACCGCTCCCGTCGGAACTACAGGGCCGCTTCGACGTCGCCGTCTCCACCGAGGTGATCGAACACCTCCTGCTCCCGCGGGCGCTGTTCCGAGCAGCGCGGGACACGGGGGCAGATCGCCTGGTCCTGACGACGCCCTACCACGGCTACTGGAAGAACCTCGCGCTCGCCGTCACCGGCAAGTTCGACGAACACTGGGAGGTCCACAAGGACTACGGGCACGTGAAGTTCTTCTCCGTGGACACGATCACGAAGATGGCCGACGAGGAGGGGTGGCGAGTCGAGACGGTCCGGCGGCTGGGCCGGATCGCCCCGTTGGCCATGTCGATGCTGATCGACTTCCGCCGGTGACACGCGTCGGAGAACCTTCGAACGCATCGGTGCAGGACACCGACTTCACCCATGCGATCTTCGTACTGAACCTCCCGGTTCCGGACGACAGGCGTGTGTGGAAGCAAGCGGAGGCGATCCGAGACGCTGGCGGCGCAGCGCTGGTGTTCTGTCCGGCGATGCGGGGACATCGGCCCGGTCGACGCCGCGTGGACGGCGTCGAGGTCCGATATCTCCGCACCTATGAAGGCACGGGTCCGCTGGCCTTGGCGTTCGAAGGGGTCTGGAACACTCTGCTCTGCCTCGCACAGATCCCGCTGCTGCGGCGTTCCGGCGTCCGGTCCGTCCAGGTCTGCAACCCGCCGGACACGTTGTTCGGGCTGCTCGCCATCTGCCGCCTCCTCGGCATGACGACCGTGTACGACCAGCACGACGTCGCTCCGGCGATGGCGTCGACGCATCCGGGGCTTCGACGCCTACGACCGGTCTTCGACTGGCTCGAGCGATCGACCGTGCGATTCGCCGACGTGGTCCTCACGTCGAGCGAGGGTCAGCGGACGCGTCTGCGAGCGATGGGTCGCGATGCGATGGTCGTCCGCTCGCCACCGGTCGACGACGACCCGACGCCTCGACAGACACAAGGTCCGTCGTGCCACCTCGGCTACCTCGGCGTGATCGGTCGCGCCGATGGACTCGACGACCTGATCGATGCGATTGCTCTCCTACGCGACGCAGAACCCGACGTCACACTCACGATCGCGGGTGACGGCCCGTTTCGAGCACACATCGAGGACCTCGTCGCGGAACGCGACCTCGGCGACACGATCTCGCTGGCCGGTTGGCTGCGCGGCGATCCGCTGGAGGCCTTCCTCGAGTCGATCGATGCAATGGTCGTCTCCGACCCGGACTCGGAGTACAACCACTTCTGCGCCATGAACAAGACGATGGAGGCCATGGCCCGCCAGATCCCGGTGATCATGCGCCCGCTTCGCGAGAACCGGACACTGACCGGAGAGCATCGGTGGATCACCGACGGATGGGAGATCTCGGACCTCGCCGACACCATCCAGGACTTCGCCGGCACTCCCCCCGGCGATCGCCAAGTCGTCGCGGCGTCGCTCGGAGAGCGCTACCGCGAGTCGACCCGGTGGTCCGACCATCGGGCGCGATACCTCGGGGCCGTACTACCCCCGTCGACGTCGTGACCGCCGACGACGGTTGTCCGTTCCGCGCAGACCGGTCCGCTACGGTCCCGCCGATGGCAACGGCCTCGGCCCAACCGATCCGCTGATGTCGACGATCGTCACATTCGGGACATTCGACCTGTTCCACATCGGGCACCTCCGCGTGTTGGAACGCGCCGCCGAACTCGGCACGCACCTCACGGTCGGGATCTCGACCGACGAACTCAACGAGGCAAAGAAGGGCTACGCGCCGGTCTATTCCTACGAGGAGCGCTCGCGCATCGTCGCCGCACTCGGGATCGTCGACGAGGTCTTCGCCGAGGAGACGCTGGAACAGAAGGGCGACTACCTGATCCAGCACGGCGCCGACGCGCTCGTCATGGGCTCCGACTGGGAAGGCCGCTTCGACGAGTTCCGGTCGATCTGCGAGGTCGTCTACCTGCCTCGGACCCCCGGCATCTCCACCTCCGCGCTCCGACGAGTTCTGTCTTCCGACATCGACGAGCTGTGACCCGTCCATGAAGCGGATCGGCGAGCGCGCCGGGGGTCGCCGACGACCGGCGTCCACCACAAAACGAGCCTTCGGGCTGGTCTCACCTCGACTCGTCCGACCGAGGCCCGGCCACGTGTGCTTCGCCAGCATCCCCGACTTCTCGGACAGCGCATACTGGATGTACCGCCATCTGATGGCGTCGCGTGCCGGCCTGCACTTCACCTGGCTCGTCCACGACGAAACCCATGCGGACCAGGTCTCGGAGGACTTCCGTTCGTCACCTCATGCGAGCAACCATCGTCTCCAGGTCCTGCCGTGGCACAGCGTCGCCGCCTATCGTGCGTATCTGCGCTCGTCCGTGGTGTTCCACACCCACGGGGTGTTCAACTTCGTCGCCTCTCGACCGGGTCGCCAGGTCGTGTCGCTGTGGCACGGGATGCCGATGAAGGTGATCTGTGCCTTCGAAGACAGCGGACGCTTCGCGAACGACGTCGGCGGCGACATCCACGTCGCATCGTCGCGCCTGTACCGCTCGGTGATCGCCGCGGCGTTCCTCGCCGACCCCAAGTCCGTGCTCGTCTCCGGCCTCCCCCGGGCCGACGTGCTCAAGGGCCACCTCCCGCCCGTGCTGGACCGGACGACCATCGCCGAGACCGTCGGGCTCGATCCTGACCGACCGATCGTGGTCTGGCTCCCGACACATCGCGACGACTCCGCCGACGGTCGAGTGCACAGCTTCCTCGATCAGATCGACGACGACGTGCTGCATGCCTTGGTCCAGACGTGCGAACGGGCCGGAGTCCAGGTGGTCGTCAAGCTCCATCCTCTCGACGGTCTGAACGACGGCTACGAAGGGCCGTTGGCGTCGAACGCTGCGGTCCACTTCCTGACGTCCGAGGCATGGACCCGCTCGGGGGCGCAGCTGTACGACCTTCTCGCGGCGGCCGACGGCATGATCACCGACCTGTCGTCCGCGGCGATCGACTTCCTCCACACGCGTCGTCCGATCGGGATCGTCGGGTACGACGAGTCGACCTACGAACGCGACATGATCGTCCCCATGGGGCCGCTGACGGCGAGCGAGGCGATCTTCCATCTGCGCGATGCCGAGACGATCGACACGTTCGTGGGCAGCCTGGAGACCTGCACGCCCATCGACCTCCCTGACAACGACGTCGCACACTGGGTCATCGAGGACGGCGACATCTGCTCGAGCGAGACGATCGCGGCCGCGGTGGGCTTGTGACGAACGTCGGCAGATCGCAGTCGCGCCAGCTCATCCGCCGCGCCGCTGTCTCCGGGCTGCGGATCCCTGACGCGATCGCTCAACGAGTGGTCCGATCAGATCCCAGGCGAGTCTGCTACGGGAGTGAGCCCGACTACTCCGACAGCGCGCTCGCCGTGTATCGACACCTCCTACGGACGCGGGACGGTCTCGAGCATGTGTGGTTCCTCCGGGACATGGGCGTGGCGGATCGGGTCCGCCGCGAGTTCGAGGCAACTGCTGCTCCCGGACATTCGCTCGCGATCGAGCCGTGGGGCCTGCGTTCGTATCCGGCATTCATCAAGAGCCGTTTCGCATTCCACACGCACGGGATGTTCACCTTCTCGCCGCCGCGCGGGGAGCGTCGGTCGGTCTCGATGTGGCACGGGATGCCGGTCAAGGCGGTCCGTCACCTCCATGCCGGCAATGACGTGGTGTTCGACCTCCCAGGCACGTACCAGGTGACGACCTCAAGCTTCTTCCACTACACAGTCGCAGCCGCATTCCACGTCGACCCGTCCAGCGTGATCATGACCGGACTGCCCCGGACCGACGTCCTCAAGGGGCTCACCGAACCGTCGATGGACCGCGAAACGATCGCCGAACGGCTCGCGCTCGATCCGGCTCGCCCTTGGCTGTTGTGGACACCGACGCATCGGGCCGATCCCGACTTCCGAGGGACTGCGCCACCCCGGACCTTCCTGGATGCGGTCGATCCGACGCTCC
>JAPKDO010000319.1 GCA_028822535.1 Acidimicrobiales bacterium | reverse complement strand
GACGGCGCGTCGGGTCGCATCGAGATCGAGTCCGCCGTCAACGGTGAATGGTGCATCGACATGGAAGCCGTCGGCCTGAGCGCCGACGTCTCCGACAGCCACATCCACTTCGGGCCCACGGGCAACAACGGCGACGTCGTCATCCCGATCGGTGCGCCGACGTCGGTCGACGGCGACACCGACACCTGGGACGACGTGTGCGTGGCGGTCGAGGACTCACTCGTCGCCGAGGTCCTCGACGCGCCAGATGCGTTCTACGCCAACATCCACACCGCCGACTTCGCCGCCGGAGCGATCCGCGGCCAACTCGAGGCATCGACGATCTTCGACCTCACGCTGTCGTGACCGGACGCAACTGGATCGACCCCGAAAACTGGCACTGGCGAGACGGCCCTGTCGACGTCGGGGAGACCGTCGTCTTCGACATGGACGGGGTCCTCTCCGACGCCACCCGCCGACAGCACTACCTCGAATGGCCTCGACGCGACTGGGAGGCGTTCTTCGAGGAGTGCGGCGACGACGCCCTCATCGACGAAGTCGCCCGACTCCTCGACTGTCTCGACCCCGGCCTGCGCATCGTGTTGCTCACGGCGCGGCCGATCCGCGTGCAGGCCCAGACACTGGGCTGGCTCCAGCGGTACGGACTGCGTTGGGACCTGTTGATCATGCGCGACTGGGGCGACTACATGGCCGCCCCGCACTTCAAACGCCTGACCACGCAGGAACTACGTGCCTACGGGTTCGACCTTCGCCTCGCATTCGAGGACGACCAGCGCAACGTCGACATGTTCCACAGCGAAGGCGTCCCCTGCGTCTACATCCACAGCGGCTACCACTCCTGACGTCGCGTTCGTTGTACGGCGCCGGTCTCCGGGAACCGTCGACGGTCGCTGGAGGCGGTCGCTGAGGACCCTGCTGGGGAGTGTCGGTCCGTCCGGCACACCGCTGTTATGGTTCGCGTCGAACCACGGGAGTCCGCAACGAGCGGGCTGAGAGGAGGGCTGGGCTGCCCTCGACCGTATGAACCTGATTCGGATCATGCCGACGCAGGGAGGCCGCAGTGCTGCACGGGACCATCTCCAGGTTGCATGTCGTCACCCCACCGGGGGCCGATCGGCGCGACCTGATCACGACGCAGGCGCTGGTCCGGGACGGCGCACCGCTCGTGCAGGTCCGCACGAAGGGCGTCGACGACCGGGGCCGGCTGGAGCTGGCGGCTGCGGTCGTCCGCGCGGCGCGTTCCGCTGGTGCCACGTGCCTCGTGAATGACCGGGTCGACATCGCCCTGGCCGCAGGCGCTGATGGCGTCCACGTGGGCAAAGACGACCTGCCCGCCGCCTCGGCCCGCCGTCTGCTCGGTGCTGGCGCGGTCGTCGGCGCCACCTGCCGAAACGCCGAGGATGCGCGGCGTGCCGAGGGCGAGGGTGCCAGCTACGTCGGGGTCGGGCCGGTCTACGGCACGTCGACCAAGACGGGCCTTCCCGATCCCATCGGTCCCCGTGGCATCGAGGCCGTCGCCGCGGCGGTCGACATCCCGGTCATCGGGATCTCCGGGGTGACCGCGGCCAACGCCGGCGCCGTGCTCGACGCCGGCGCCTGGGGGGTTGCCGTGGTCGCCGCCGTCTATCGCGCCGACGACTCCCTGGCCGCCCTGCATGAACTGATGGAGATCACCGGATGCGGGTGATCGTCGTGGGTGCCGGGATGGTCGGCCGCTCGATCGCGTGGCGGCTCGCACAGCGTGGCGCCTCGGTCATCGTGGTCGACCCTGACCCGGCGCAGGCGGCAGCGCAAGTGGCGGCGGGCATGCTGGCCCCGGTCACCGAAGCCGCATTCGGTGAGCAGGCGCTGCTCGGGCTCAACGTGGAGTCGGCGGACCGCTGGCCGAGCTTCGCCGCCGAGCTCGCCTGCGAGTCCGGGAGCGATCCGGGCCATGTCGAATCGGGCACGCTGTTGGTTGCCCGCGACATCGACGACCAGCGAGAACTGGAGCGCCTGGCGGCGTACCTGGAGGTGTGCGGGCGTGCCGTCGATGCGCTCGACGCCAGATCCCTCCGCCACCGTGAGCCAGCCCTCGGGACCGGCACACGCGGCGGCCTGTGGGTGGCCGACGATCATCAGGTGAACCCTCGGGCGACGCTCGATGCGCTCGCAGCGGCGGGCGCGAAGCGGGGCGTGGTGGAGGTGCGAGCCGCTGCCGTCACCGTCGAGGCTCAGCGCGTCGATCTCGACGACGGCCGGGTGCTCGACGCCGATGCGGTGGTCGCGTGCGCGGGGTGGTGCACCCGCGACGTCCTTGCGGTGCCGCTGCGCCCCGTCAAGGGTCAGGTGCTGCGCCTGGGCGTCACCGGACGGGCGGTGCTGCCCACGCACGTGATCCGCGGGCTCGATGTCTACGTCGTCACTCGTCGCGACGGCGAGATCGTGGTCGGTGCCACCAGCGAGGAGGTCGGCCCCGACCGCACCGTCACCGTCGGCGGGGTCCGGACCCTCCTGGCGGAGGCATGGCGACTGGTGCCTGGCCTCGACGAGGCATCGCTGCTCGAGTGCGCCGTCGGGCTGCGCCCGACCACGCCCGACGGCGCCCCGGTGCTCGACACGGTCGGCGGCGTCCACGTGGCGACCGGCCACCATCGCAACGGCGTGCTGCTGGCACCCGTCACCGCCGACGCTGCCGCCACGGCCGTCTACGAAGGGTCTTGGCCGGACCTGACGGCACCGTTCCGTCTCGACCGCTTCACGGAGGCACGGTGATCGAGATTCGCCTCAACGGGGAAGCCGTGCGGCTCGCGGACCTCACGAACCTACGGGAGCTGGTGAGCGAGCGCGTCGAGCGCGTGGAGGGCGTCGCCGTCGCTCGCAACGACGAGGTCGTTCCGCGTTCGGAGTGGGCCGACGCCATCGTCGTGGACGGCGACCGCATCGAGATCCTCGTCGCAGCCCAAGGAGGATGACCGTGCCCCTGACCATCGCCGACCGCCAATTCGGGTCGCGCCTGATCACCGGCACCGGCGGCGCGCCGAACCTGGAGGTGCTCGAGCGCGCGCTGCGCGCCTCGGGCACCGAGCTCACGACCGTGGCGTTGCGGCGGCTCGACCCGTCGGCGACCGGGTCGCTGCTCGCCGTCCTGGACCGCCTCGGCATCACGGCGCTGCCGAACACCGCCGGCTGCCACACCGCCGCCGAGGCGGTGCTCACCGCACAGCTCGCCAGCGATGCCTTCGCGACCGACTGGATCAAGCTCGAGGTGATCGGCGACGAGCGTACGCTTCTGCCCGACGTCTCCGAGCTGCTCGATGCCGCCGCACGCCTGGTCGACGAGGGCTTCGTCGTCCTGCCCTACACCAGCGACGATCCTGTCGTGGCTCGTCGCTTGGCCGACGTCGGCTGCGCCGCGGTCATGCCGCTGGGCTCGCCGATCGGCTCCGGGGGTGGCATCCGGAATCCCTCCAACATCCGGCTCATCCGCGAGACCGTCGACGTACCGGTGATCCTCGATGCTGGCATCGGTACCGCCTCCGATGCGGCCCTGGCCATGGAGCTCGGTTGCGATGCCGTCCTGCTGGCGTCGGCGGTCACTCGGGCAGAGGACCCAGAGCGCATGGCCACGGCGATGCGCCTGGCCGTCGAGGCGGGCTGGGCGGCGCGCCACGCCGGCCGCATCCCCGAACGGCTCCATGCGGTGGCATCGTCGCCGATGGAAGGTCGGGCGCAGCTGGGATGACCGGTGCAGCTCGCGTTCACGTTCGGCGGTTGCCGCGCGTCCTGGTCCTCACCGACCGGCGTCAGGCGACCGGGCCGCTGCGCGACGTGGTGGCGGCCGCGGTCGACGCCGGGGCGCGCGGAGTGGTGCTGCGGGAGAAGGATCTGCCCGTGCAAGCGCGCCGCGCCCTGATGGCTCGGCTCGCGCCGGTCGTGCATGGTGCCGGTGGCGTGCTGCTCGCGGCCGGCGCTCACCTGCGAGGGGGCGATGGCGTGCATCAGCCATCGCACAGCACGTCACCGGCACCTGTCTCGGTGACCGGTCGCATCACCGGCCGGTCGTGCCACACCGCCGACGACCTGCGCATCGCTGAGCGGCAGGGCGTGGACTACGTGACGGTGTCGCCCGTGTACTCCACCGCGTCGAAGCCGGGGTACGGCCCGCCGACCGGCGTCGAAGGTCTGGCGTCACTGATCGGCGCGACGACGGTGCCGGTCTACGCGCTCGGTGGCATCGACACGCCCGAAGCGGTCGGCGCGTGCCGTTCGGCCGGCGCGCACGGTGTGGCGGTGATGGGGGCGATCATGCGGGCACGCCGTCCCGGTCCGCTCGTGGCCGAGCTGCTTGCTGCAGCCGAGGGGGATCCGCCGTGATGACCCCGCTCACCGTGCTGTCGATCGCCGGCTCCGACGCCTCCGGCGGCGCAGGCGT
>JAPKDO010000318.1 GCA_028822535.1 Acidimicrobiales bacterium | reverse complement strand
GATCAGCGGTCCCATCTCGGTGGCCTCGTCCTCCGTCGGGCCGACGGCGATGGACGACGCCCGGGCCACGAACCGCTCGGTGAACGCCTCGGCGATCGAGTCGTGCACGAACATCCGGCTGCGCGCACAGCAGTCCTGACCGGCGTTGTCGAACACCTACCAGATCGACGACTCGACGCAGACATCGAGTTGGTCGTCGGACAGGTCATCGAAGACCACGCTCGCCGACTTGCCGCCGAGTTCGAGGCCGACCCGGGTGATGTCGCCGGCCGCGAGCGCCATGATCCGCCTGCCCACCTCGGTCGATCCGGTGAACGTGACCTTGCGGACCCCGGGGTGCGTGACCAGCGCTTCGCCGACAGCGCGCCCGGGCCCGGTCATCACCTGGAACGTGCCTTCGGGCAATCCGGCCTCGGCCACGAGGTGTGACAGGGCCAATGCCGTGAGCGGCGTGAGAGAGGCTGGCTTGGCGATCATCGCATTGCCCATGGCGAGGGCAGGGCCCAGCTTCCAGCACAGGATCAGCAGCGGGAAGTTCCACGGCACGATGGCGGCGCACACACCGACCGGTTCTCGGAACGTGAGGAGGGTGCCGTCGGCGTTGCCCGGGATCGTCGATCCTCCGACCTTGTCGACGGCGCCGGCGTAGAAGTCGAACACCTCGGCCGCTGCACCGATCTCGCCCCGGGCCGCGGCGATCGGTTTGCCCGCGTGTGCGGATTCGAGCCGAGCCAGATCGTCGGCGTCGCGGCGGATCAACGTGGCGACCGACCGCAAGACGTCGCGACGGGTGCGGACGGCCGACTGCGACCAGTCCCGATGCGCTGCTGTCGCCCGGGCAACGACCCCGTCGACATCGGCCGCCGTCGATTCGGGAACCTCCGCCACGGCCTTGCCGGTGGCGGGGTTGACGATGGAACGGAGCGAAGACACGGCGCGAACGCTAGTCAGAGGGGTCGCGACACGCGTTTGCCACGTTTCTGTAACACGAATGAAATGTGTACGGTGCTCCGCCGGGCGGGCTCCCCCGACTGCGACCAAGGAGAACCAGATGAAGTCCTCCCTCACCACCAACGTGGCCGTCGGCGCCGCCGCCATCGCCGTCGCCGCGACCGGCGCCACCGCAGCGGCCGGGTCACTCCCGGCCGACACCGACCACGACCGCGCCACCTCGACGGAACAGACCGGCGGGAATCTTCCCGACGCGAATCTCCCCGACGAACCCGCCGACGAACCCCACGGCGCCGAGGTCTCGGCGACCGCGCAGAGCAACGACGCTGCGGCCGCCGCTGCTGTCGAAGGCGGCCCGGACGAGGCCGCCCAGCCCTGACCCGCTGACCCGGATCTGTGGCGAGCGCCCATCCAGCGCCCGACCGCTGGTCCTTGACCACGCGGTCAAGATCTTGGATACGCTCGTTGCCACGACCCGACCACCAGAGGGGCACTCCACATGGGCGACCGCAAGATCATCACCGTCCTCGAACCCGAGGACGAGTACACGCACGAGCCCGACGAGGCGTCGAACTACAACGAGTCGATGTATCTCAATGCCTTCGATCTCGACCAGCAACTCGGTGGCTGGTTCCGGATCGGCAACCGCGTGAACGAGGGGTACGCCGAGATGACGGTGTGCATCTACCTGCGCGACGGCCGGGTCGGCTACGTCTACGCCCGTCCTCAGATCGACTCCAACGACAAGATGGAAGCGGGCGGCCTGTCGATCGACGTCGTCGAACCGTTCAAGCACCTCAAGGTCCGCTACTCGGGCACGGTCTGCGTGCTCGACGAACCGGGCGACATGGCCGACCCGCGCACGGCGTTCAAGAACAATCCGTGGGAAGAGTGCGAGATCGACCTCGACTACCACGGCACGTCGCCGATGTACGGCGGGAAGCCCGTCTACGAGGACGACGGAAGCGAGATCGAGATCGAGGCCGAGAAGAGCTTCGCGAAAGCGCATTACGAACAGCACTGCGCGGTGACCGGCACCATCCGCGTGGGTGACGAGACCATCGACATGAACGGTCTCGGCCTCCGCGACAAGTCGTGGGGCCCGCGTTTCTGGCAGGCGATCTCGTGGTACCGCTGGCTCCCGCTCGTGTTCTCGGACGAGTTCGCGATGATGATCTCGATCGTCGGCGGCAAGCCAGGCGGCATGGTCCTCGTGGGCGACGAGTACCACCTGATCCGCAACTGCACGATCGAGTCCGACTGGGACGACGACCACTACCAGACCGGCATGCGCTGCACGGTCGAGACCGACCACGACTCCTACGAGGTCACCGGCGAGGTCCTGTCGCTCATCCCGCTGCGCAACCGTCGCACCGACCCCGAGGGCAACGAACTGCTCACCCGGATCACCGAGGCGATGACGAGGTTCGAGTGCCGCGGCCAGACCGGCATCGGCATGAGCGAGTACCTCGATCAGATCCGGGATGGCAGGCCCATCGGGGCCGACGTCGTCTGACATGGAGATCGTCGACCCCCACCACCACCTGTGGCACGACCGGGGGTTCGGTGCGTACCTGCTCGACGACCTCCGGGACGACACCGACTCGGTGCCCGACGTCGTCGAAACGGTGTTCGTCGAGTGCGGCGCCGAGTACCGGACCGATGGGCCGGATCACCTCCGGCCGGTCGGCGAGACCGAGTTCGTCGCCGCGATCGCGGACCGGAGCGCCGAGACCGATGGTGCGACCATCACCGGCATCGTCGCCGCCGCCGATCTGCGATTGCCGCTCGAGCTGCTCGACGAGGTACTCGACGCGCACGAGGCTGCAGCCGGCGGACGGTTCCGCGGCATCCGCGACGCGTTGTGCCACGCGACCGTTGACCTTCGGCCCCACCTGACGATCGCCGGGAGGGCGCCGGAAGGAAAGGCCGCCGACCCCGACTTCCGGCGCGGCGTCGCCCGACTCGGCGTGCGGGGGTTCACCTACGACACCTGGCACTACCACCCCCAGAACCAGGAGTTCCTCGAACTCGCCAGGGCGGTGCCGGAGACGACGATGGTGCTCGACCACTTCGGCACGCCACTGGGCGTCGGGCCGTGGGCGGGCCGCCGCGACGAGATCTTCGCCGGATGGCGAGACGACGTCGCAGCGCTCGCCGAGTGCCCGAACGTCGTCCTCAAACTCGGTGGGATGGCGATGCCCGACAACGGTTTCGGCTGGCACGCCGACACGGCCGACCGACCCGACGTGCAGACGTTCGTCGATGCCCAGGCATCCTGGTACGACCACGCGATCGACCGCTTCGGCGCCGACCGGTGCATGTTCGAATCGAACTTCCCGGTCGATCGTCTGTCGCTCGACTACGCCGTGTACTGGGACGCGATGCGCCGGGTCGCGGCGAGCCGGTCCGACGCCGAACGCGACGCTCTCTTCGCCGGGACCGCGCGACGCGTCTACCGACTCTGAGCCGTTCGGCGCGGTAACCCACACCTACCGCGTCAAAACTGGCATTCTGAATGACAAGAACGAGGGCGAAGTGGGCATCGATGGCGCAATGTGACGAGATGGCGGTGGACACCTCCGCTGGCGCGTTGTCGTCCGCTGTCCGCCATATCGCTCCGGTGTTCCAACCGGTGCTCTGGCTCGACGACCTCTCCGTGGCGGGCTACGAGGCGTTGTCGCGGGGGCCGGAATCATCGGCGTTCGCGCTCCCGCTCGACTTGTTGGCCGCCGCCCGCGTTTACGGTGTGGTCGACGAACTCGAGTCGGCGATGACCTGTGCGGCGATCGACGCAGTGCTCGAACAACCCTGGGATCGCTCGGTCGCGCTGTTCGCCAACCTCGAACCCGGGGCGATGGCCGCGCCCCCGTTGCCCGCAGCGGTCCAGGCGCTCGAGCGGGCCGAGGCCGACGGCATACGCGTGGTGGCCGAGATCACCGAGCGCTCCCTACTCGCCCATCCCGCCGCGCTCATCGCGTCGTCGACTGCCATCCGGTCCCGCGGGTGGGGGGTGGCGATGGACGACGCCGGTGCGGGCGGCGGCGACGAGACGCTGACGTTGCTGTGGGTGCTCCAACCCGACGTCGTCAAGCTCGACATGTCGATCCTGCACGGCGCCTTCGACGCCCGATCGGCACGCGTCAGCGCGACGGTGCGCGACTATTGCGACCGAACCGGTGCGCTGATGGTGTGCGAGGGCGTCGAGACCGCCGCCCACGAGGCGCGTGCCCGCGCCCTCGGCGTCGACTTGGTGCAGGGCTTCCGCTACGCCATGCCCGCGACCCGGCCGGCCAGCATCCCGCCCACGACCCGACCGGTGGATCTCCTGACCGCCACCCCGGACGAGCCGACCTCGTTCATCCAACGCACCGCCGACCAACCCGTCGACGTCCTCACCGGTTCGGACGTCGAGGCGATCGCGGCCGAACTGCTGTCGCGATTGCTGAACGGCGCACCGTCGACCATCTTCTTTGGCCTTGGC
>JAPKDO010000317.1 GCA_028822535.1 Acidimicrobiales bacterium | reverse complement strand
GCAGTCGAGGCACTCGGACGCGCTCGTGAGGTTGGTGGCGCTGCTCCAGGTCCCGCTCTGGCTCGGCCTGTTGGGCGTGCCGTTGCTCGCGACGCGTCTACGGGGCAGGGGCCCCGTCCTCGATCTCGGACTGCGGTCCACGTTCCGCGATGCGCCCATCGGTCTGGCGATCGGCATCGCCTGTCAGCTCGTGCTGGTCCCACTGGTGACGTTGCCCGTCTTCCTCCTCACCGACGTCGACCAGGACGAACTGGAGGCGCCGGCACGCGAGATGACCGACAAGGCGACGGGGCTCGGCGTCATCGTCCTCGTTCTCGTCGTCGTGATCGGCGCCCCCATCGCGGAGGAGGTCTTCTATCGAGGGATGATGCAGCGCACGTTCGCTCGTCGCCTGCCCATCTGGCCGACGATGATCCTGACGTCCGTCATCTTCGGCGCGAGCCACTTCCAGTTGCTGCAGTTCCCCGCGCTGGCCGCCTTCGGCCTCGTGCTCTCGGTCCTCGCCCACCGGACCGGGCGTCTCGGGCGGAACATCTGGGCGCACGTCGGATTCAACGCCACGACCGTCGTCCTCCTGTTGGTCGCGCGCTCGGGCGGATGACGCCCTGGCGACCGGGACACGGCGCATGAGCATGGAAGGATGACGGCCTCATGAGCATCGCGCCCGAGCTGCGGCTCGACGAGCCACCCGCGGACGAAACGCCCGAAGAGGAGCCGTTGCCGCCTCGACGCGACGACGGGATGATCCGCCGTTCGATCGATCTGGCCGTCGTCGCCGCGTGCGCCGGATTCGTGTTCTGGCAACTCCATCCGGACCTGATCCTGGCGCCGACCACGCCCGCCGGCGGCGACATGGGCGCCCACGTCTGGGCGTTCGGCTACCTGCGCGATGTCTTGTTGTCGGACTTCCGCCTCGCCGGATGGACGCCCGACTGGTACGCCGGCTTCCCCGTCTTCCAGTTCTACATGGTGGTCCCGTTCATCGCGATGGTGGTCCTCAACGCCGGGGTTGCCGGGGGGACCGCGCTGCTCGCCGCCGGCGGATCATTGGCCCTGAGCGCCACCGCATCCGGCTCGCGGCGAGCCGCCGGCCCGGTCGTGATCGGCACGCTCGTGGTCCTGGGCGGCCTCGGCGTCTGGTACTCGTTCGCCACCGGTGTCTTGTTCGCGGCGATGTCGTTGTCGGTGCTCGCCGGCGTGCTCGCCATCCGCAACGGACGCCATGCCCGCGCCCGACTGCTGGGGGCGTCGGCGATCCTGGTCGCCGTCGCCGGCATCGCGCTGCCCTACGGCCCGTCGTTCAAGCTCGTGACCGTCTCCGGCGTCGTCGCCATGCCGGTCTCTGCCTACCTGTTCGGCCGCCTCGCCCGACTCCCGTACCCGACCCCCGCGTTGTTGTCGGTGGCGACCCTCGCGTTCCTGTTCGACAAGAACTTCACGATCTACGGCGGCAACATCGCGTCGACGATGGCCGGCGAGTTCGCCTTCTCGATCAGCCTGGCCCTGGCGATCGCCTACCTCGGCGTACTCGTCCACGGCCTCCGTACGGGCACACACCGGGCGACGGCGGCCGTGCTGCTGGCCCTCGTCGGACTGTGCCACCTCATCCCCGCGTTCTTCGCGCTGGGACTGACGGCGGTGCTGCTGGTGGTGCACGTCGTCAACGAAGCGCCGGTCTCCACGCGGAGGGCCCGCGTCCAGTCCGCGGTGGTGACGGCGGGGGTCTTGGCGATCATCGCCCTGGCGGCACTCGGCGTGTTCGCCACTGCGCTGGTCTCGACCGGGCCGATCGTCGTCGTGACCATCGTCGCCACCGTGATCGTCGCCATCCTCTGGTGGAGCCGCCTCGGCCCCGAGGAGGACGAAGCCGAGAGCGAGGGCGCCCCCGCCGACGACCGCCGTCGCCCGATCGGCGTCTCGCGCACGTGGTGGCTCGTGTCCGCCGGTGCGGTGTCGGCACTCCTCGCCGCCTGGTGGGTGCTGCCCTTCCAGACCCGCACCACCTACCTCAACGACATGGGATGGGCCAAGATCGCCGTCCACACCGAAGGGACGTCCATCTGGACCTGGTTCAAGGACTCGGTGTGGTCCGAACTGGTCAAGGGCGATCTGAAGGTCGCAGCCGCGCTTGCGCTCGTCGGCGCGGTGTTGTCGCTCGTCTTCAAGAGTCGCATCGGCACGGCGCTCGTGATCGCCGCGCTCGGCCTCGCCCTGGCGTTCGTCTACGTCCCGCAGGGGCGGCTGTGGAACGCCCGCCTCCTGCCGTTCTGGTACCTCGTCGTCTACTTCCTCGCCGCCATCGGTGTCGGCGAGGTGGTGCGGGCGGTGGCCCACGTGTTCGCTTCGCGGCCCGAGCGACCGGTCCGCTCGGTGACCTGGCTCGCAGCACCGGTCGTGCTGGTGGTCCTCGCCGTGTTCCTCGGCGGCCAACTCCGCAACCTGCCCGGCGGACGAGAGAATCCCGACGGCACCTACCGACTCAACGCGTCGGTCGGCGTGCCCGGACTGTTCAGTCTCGACGTTCCCGACGCACTCGGCGTCGACGTCACGGGTCGCAACTTCGTCGCCGGCTGGGCCGAGTGGAACTACCTCGGTTACGAGCGCAAGCCCGCCTACCCCGAGTACCGAGGCATCGTGTCGACGATGGCCGACGTCGGTCAGGAGCGCGGCTGCGGGATGTCGTTGTGGGAGTACAGCCCCGACCTCAACGACTACGGCACACCGATGGCGCTCATGTTGTTGCCGCACTGGACCGACGGATGCGTCGGCTCGATGGAGGGCCTCTACTTCGAGGCCTCGTCGACCACGCCGTTCCATTTCCTCATGCAGTCGGAGCTGTCGGCGGCGCCGTCGCGAGCCCAGCGTGATCTGCCCTACCGCGACCTCGACCTCGACGCGGGCGTCGAGCATCTGCAGTTGATGGGCGTGAAGTACTACATGGCCAGGAGCGCCGAGGCGAACGCCGCGGCGTCCATCCATGTCGACCTCACCGAGGTGGCGGCGTCGGGTCCCTGGGTCGTCTACGAGGTCGCCGACGCGCCGATGGTGCAGCCGCTCTCGTTCGAACCTGCCGTCACGACAGCGGGCGAGACCCAACACGAGTGGCTCTGCAGCGGCGAGGACGATTCCGGTCGGTGCACGGGCCCGGCGCTCGACTGGTTCCAGGATCCGGACCGTTGGGATGTCGCCCTCGCGGCGACCGGACCCGACGAGTGGCAGCGCATCGCCGAGGACGAACTCCCCGAAGCGCGGCCGGTCACGCCCGCCGTCGTCGACGATGTCGAGGTCGGTCGCGACGGCGTCTCGTTCACCGTGGACCGACCAGGCACACCCGTGCTGGTGAAGCAGTCGTACTTTCCGAACTGGGAGGTGTCCGGTGCCGACGGGCCGTATCGGGTCGCTCCGAACCTGATGCTCGTGGTCCCCACCGACACCGAGGTGTCGATGACGTTCGGGCGCACCGGGATCGACTATTTCTCCTACCTGCTCACGCTGGTCGGTCTCGTCTCGGCCGTGGCGTTGTGGCGGACCGGTCCGGTGGCCGTGCGCCGGCTACGCGAAGCCGACCTCTTCTTCGAACCCGTGGACTGAACGGGCTCAGCGCTCGTGGCGGACCGCCTCGCCGGTCTGGACCGCCCACAGTGCGGCATAGGGCCCCTCTCGCGTCACGAGTTCGTCGTGGGTGCCCTGTTCGACGATCCGCCCGTGGTCGAGCACGTGGATCATGTCGGCGTTGCGAACGGTCGACAGGCGGTGGGCGATCACCAGCGTGGTCCGGTCGGTGGAGATGCGGTCGAGCGAACGCTGGATCGCCGCTTCGGTCTCGTTGTCGACGGCAGACGTGGCTTCGTCCAAGAGCAGGATCACCGGGTCCTTCAGGATTGCCCGGGCGATCGAGATGCGCTGACGCTGTCCACCCGACAACTTCTGTCCGCGCTCGCCGACGATCGTGTCGTAGCCCCGCGGCAACCCCATCACGAACTCGTGCATCTCGGCGACCGTCGCGGCAGCGACCACGTCCTCGAAGCCGGCATCGGGTCGGCCATACGCGATGTTCTCGCGCACGGTCCCGTGGAACAGGTAGACGTCCTGGCTGACGAGTCCGGTGAGCCGCCGCAGGTCTCCGAGGTGGAGGTCGCGAACGTCGTGACCATCGATCGTCACCCGGCCCTCGGTGGGGTCGTAGAAACGCAGCAGCAGTCGGACGAGTGTGCTCTTGCCCGAGCCCGTCGGGCCGACGACCGCGGTGGTCGACCCCGCAGGCAGGTCGATGTGGACGCCGTCGAGGGCGTTGCCGGCGTCGTCGTAGGAGAAGGTGACGTGGTCGAAGACGACACGCCCGTCGCCCTTGGTCAACTCGAGCCGAGTCGAGCCACTGACGATCTGGGGCTCGGTGTCGACGACGTCGAGGATCCGGTTCGTCGAGGCCATCGCCCGTTGGTACTGGTCG
>JAPKDO010000316.1 GCA_028822535.1 Acidimicrobiales bacterium | reverse complement strand
GTTCGTTGAACAGGTCGACGGTCTCGTCCGAGACGGTCGACTCGGGTTCGATTCCGAGATCAGGGTCAGCGAGGACATCAAGCAGTTCTCGATACAGCCGCTCGACCAGCTGCTTCGAATCCCGAGCCGCTGCCGCCCGCATCAAAATCCGGTAGAGCCGTTCCTCCCCCGGCGCGATCTTGAGCCCCGCCCGAGCAGCTCGCTCCGCGCCTTGGTTGTCGTTGTCGTGCAAGCGGATTCGGCCGAGATCGTCTGCGACATCTACGACTGCGACGATGACCGTCGTGCCGAGGGTCGACGTCCACGCGTAGCCACGGCCCGGTCCCAGGAACGGTTCTCCCCGGACCAGATCGAGCGCTTGATCGAGCAGTTGCGCCGAGACGTCCGCGTCATCGACTTCCTCGGCTGCCTGTCGAAGCGACCAGAAGATCTCGAAGTCGGTGACCACTCGCTCGGACAGGTGATAGCGCCGGTCCACGGGGGCCGGGAGGTACGGATCCCCGCTGGCGTCGCTGCCGAGACCGGACCGAGCCCGACTGATCGTGTTGCGAACGGTTTGGTCGACCGCTCGGCCGTCGGGCCACAGGGCAGCGCTGACGTCCTCGATCGCGACTCCTCGCCCCTCTTCGCGGGCGGCGAGGTAGACCACGGCCTCCTGCGCTCGGGTGCGTTCGAAGCCGACCGGTTCGGTCGCGCTCGAGTCCAGCCGTTCAACCGTGACGTCCCCCATGATCCGGACGAGCACATCGAAGCGATCGAGTTCGTCGTCGAGCTCCGGCACGGAGCGCACGCCGATCGGCGGCGTTCCGGCGGGTGTGGGAACGTCCGCGTCGAGCATCGATGCCGTGTCGAGGAGCACGCTCACGACGCGAACGTCCTCAGAAGAGAGTCCGGACGCGGTGACCTCCACGTCGACGCCCGGGTAGTCGATGATTCCGCGATCGTCGACGATGGCGGCCACTCCGTCCTGGTCCACCGGTGATCCCGGCACCACGACCGCAGATCCGTTGGGAGCGGAGCGAGCGAGGTCCGAGAGGTGGCCCCGGTGGATCTCCCAACACGGCGTGTGCGACACGAGCACGATCGGATCCCAGGTATCGACGACCATCGGTGAAGCCGCCGAATGAGATGCCCCACCCTCGATGTGTCGCCGAACAACCTCGAGACCCTCGATGAGGGTCGGCTTGGTCTGAACCCATTCCAGCTCGGCGATCTCACCCGACATGCCCACGGCGACGACTTGGGGAGACTCGGCGCAGAGGGTGGTGGAGGTGGCGAGCGCCATGGACCGCAACAGTCCATCGAGGCGCTCCTGCGGCCCGTCGATGTACAGCACGCCTGCCGATTCGAGATCGACCAGCACCTGCTCCGCGCCGTCGCTCGTCGTCCCGATCGGGCACAGCAGAGGGAGAGGATCGATACGTCCCTGCGCTATCGGTTCCAGCTCGTCGTGGCTTGCCGTGGACTCCCAGACGGTTCCGTCGGAGCGAAACCCCTCCGGCGCCGACGGATGCTCGCCGACGAGGTGCACTCGAATCGTCTGCTTGGACGCCGTGATGAAGCGGATCGAGGGCAGGCCAGCTGGCGCACCCGCTGCGGCCGCCTGCAGCGCAACTGCGACTCGCTCGCCCATGGGAAGGTCGGCGCCGGAGCGCAGCGCGATCTCCTGTTGCTCTTCAATCGGACTGGGCGAAGGCAGTGTGTGTCCAGAACGACGACGTTGGCGCTGAACTCGGCGGCGACGGTCGAGCAGTACCACCGCGCCAGCAGTGGCGAGACCCGCCGTGACGAGACCGATCGGTACCGATGGACCAGATTCGGCGTCGTCGGTCTCTGCGTCACCCGCTGGAGAAGTAGGGGCGGACGGGATGCTCTCTTGCACTGGCGGCGGGCTCGATGGAAGGGTGCTCGGCAGTCGGGTTGGCGGCTCGGTTGGAGACTGCGGCGAGCTGAAGTCTGGCGTCGGGTCCCCTTCTGTGGGATTCGGTTGTTCCGGTGGTGGCGTAGCTTCCGCGGGCGGCTCGGTCGATTGGACCTCCGGCGCCGACGCCGGAATGTCGAGTTCCCACCCTGGCTCGATCAGGTCGGCGTTCGTGAGCGCTCCGCCACCGGCCTGCGGCCGGTCGATGTTCGCCTCCACGATCTCCGTGTAGAGATCGCCCGAACCCAGGTGCTCGGCGGCCAGCTCCCAGAGGGTGTCGCCCTCCTCCACGGTCACGGTTTTCGGCAGCGCCGCATCCCGGGGGTCTGTCGTGGACGTCGGGACCATGAGGACCCATCCGGGTTCCAGCACGTTCGGGTCCGTCAGGGTCCTGCCATCGGGTTGGCGGCGAGAGCGGTTGATGTCGGTGATGTCCGCAACGGCTGTGACGACGTCCTCGGTCGGAGTTCCCGGGGGTAGGTGACGCACAGCGATGTCCCAGAGGGTGTCGCCGGCGACGATCTCATACTCGGTGAGGCCGTCGGGTGCATCCGAGTCGCCCGGTAGGAATGGCGCCGTGGCGAGGGGCAGGACCGCGTCGGCGGGGAGCGAGACACTCCATCCGGGCCTCGGACGAGTGGTCTCCGCTTCGATGACCGAACCGTCGACCATGGTCCGGCCGACATTGACCTGGACGATCTCTTGCCATCGGTTCCCGGCACCGAGCAGGCGATCCGCCATCGACCACCAGGTGTCCGATCGGACGACGAGGTACGTCGGACCGGGCACCGCCGACTCGGGCGCTTGCGGCGAACTGTCGGTCACTCGCTCTCCCGATGTCGATGGGACCACGGGATCGCTGAGTGCCGCTGCTTGGAGCGGCGGCAGATCCATCGGAGCGGTCTGCGCAGCGCTGAGGATCGTGCCTGAAAGGGTCACTGCCGTGACGAGCGCTCGTGCGAACGGTTGAACTCCCGGCAGCATCGGGAGCCTCGGGGAGACCCGCCCACCAACGACGGCGATCACCTCGACGCAGATGGCGGCAACGACCATCAGCCATGCAATCCAGCCGATGGAGACGAGAAGGCCCGTCAGGAGCGCCTCGATGCGAGCGCTGTCCGATGACAACTCGTCGCCGAACACGTCGGCAATCTCTGAGACGGGATTCCCGAACAGGGTCAGCACGAATGGCGCACCCGCGACGAGAGCAACGAGGACGACGAGCGCGACGGCGCAGCGCGTCACGACCAACAAGCGCCTCACGGGGTACCTCCGGGCGGGCTTGACACGAACCGGTCGATGACCTCGATCGCCGTTGCGGTGTACGTCCTCGACCCGGGAAGGCGCAGGGACGACACGTCAGACAGCGTCGCCGTGCACGAGATGGTCACTGCGACTACGCCACCAGCTCGGAAGTCGTCGACATCCGCGGAGACCGACAGTCCTCGTGCGCACCCCACCCCGGAAGTGGTGAGGTTGGCGGATGCCATTTCGGCAGCGGCTTGGCGTGCCTCATCGGGTGTCGCCGCGAGCGAGGCGGCGCGTGCCGCCTCCTGTGCGGCCGAGCGCACGTCGTTGGTGGCTTGGCCCACTCGGCCGGCGAAGACCACCAACATGAGGAAGCCGGCGAAGAACGTGACCATGACGACTGCCATCTCCGAGGAGACGAGCCCGCGGTCAGCCCGGAGGTGCCTGCGCGTGCCCGTCGTCATCGTTGGTTCGCCGGGGTGAACTGCTCGATGGGTCCCGTCGCGCTGGCCTCGACGGCGAATGTCCCGATGATGCTGTAGTCGAGCGTTCCACGGACCTCGACCGTGACGGAAGTGGGAGTCGACGTGACCGTCACAGCGATGTCGGTCAGATTCCCCGCCTGGGACAGGACTGCGTAGGCGCCAGATCTGCCCTCTGCGACGACGTCGGCGCCGACGGCCTGCGCCGCGTCGACCGCTTCCTCAGCAGCGAGTTCGGCGGTCTGCTTGCCGTGCCACCACAGCGCGAACTGCATCGGTAGGAGGACCATGACCAGGAGGACCGGCATCAGGACGGCGATCTCTGTGGTGGTGAGACCGCGCTGGCCGCGGACTTCTCCGGGCTTCAGGGAGCCGCAGGAGGGACAACCGTGTCGGGGATGTTGTTGGCGTTTGACGTGGCCTTGGCCATGAAAATGACGCCTGCGGCCGCTGCGATCGCGACGAACACGGCGATGGCCACGGCCATCTCTGTGGAGACCGCGCCACGATCGTCGCGAGTTCGTACGCCGAGCGTCTGTAGTTGTATCTCCACCAGAAGACGGAGTTGATCGATGGTGGACATGGGCATGGTGGTCTCCTTGATTGGTGGGCGGTGGAGAAGGGGTGGGAGCTGATGGAGTCATGGTTCGACCTCGACCGCAGGTACGGGAACCAGGTCGTCGGCCGGAGTGGAGATCGCGTCGACCGCGCCGTATCCGATGAAGAGCACCAGCCCAAGCACCATGACCATCACGGGCAGGATCATCTTCTCGGTCTGGGACTCGGCCGATGCCTCCATCTCGGCGG
>JAPKDO010000028.1 GCA_028822535.1 Acidimicrobiales bacterium | reverse complement strand
TCCCGGTCTCCCAGATAGCCGAGCGGGACCCGGCCACGCTGTGCGAGCCAGCCGTCGGCGTCTTCACCTGGCACCAGCTCTCGCGTGCGGGTCTCGTCCAACACGACCGTCGACGCCGACGGAACGAACCCGCTCGCTGCGTCGTCGGACTGGTCTCCCGAGGCTTCGATCCCGTGGCGGCCGGTCTCCGACGACCCCAGTACGTCGATGATCCGCACGGTGGGGAGCACACGGGAGACGCGGTGCTTCGTCGCTGGCGACAGGATTGCGCCGCCGGTCATGAGGAGTCGCAGGTTCGACAGGTCGCGGGGCCGGCGTTCCTGTTCGTCGAGCAGCGGCCGGGCGAACGCGTCGCCGACGATGAGCATCGAGCCGACGCGCTCACGCGCACAGGTGTCGAGGACGTCGGAGGGGTCGAGTCGGTCGGTCTCGCTCTGGATGACGACCGTGCCACCCGACAACCAGCACGAGATGGCGTTCCAGTGAGCAGCGCCGTGCATGAACGGAGGAGCCGGCAGGGCACGTGGGCGGTCCGGCCGTCTCGCTCGCTCGACCGCCTCGTCGACCGATCCAGTGATTCCCAGCGCGCTCGCCAGGAAATCGTCCTGCCGCCAGAGCACGCCTTTCGGCAGGCCGGTCGTGCCACCGGTGTAGACCACGTAGCGGTCGTCCCCGGACCATTCGAGCGCCGGGCGATCATCGGAGGCCGTTGCGAGGAGATCCTCGTAGCCGACGGACCCGTCGACGGGGGTGACGCCCGACCCGTCCTCGACCACGACCAGGTGCTCGATCGCGGAGCCCGATCGGATCGCGTCGGCGACCACCGGAGCGAAACGAGCGTGGTACACGATCGCGGTCGCCGCACTGTCGTCGAGGACGTGCCCGAGTTCCTCTGCGGTGTAGCGGTAGTTGCAGTTGATCGATGCCGCTCGCGCCTTCCAGCAACCGAGCATGGCTTCCAGGTACTCGTTGCCGTTCGTGAGGAGCAACGCCACGTGGTCGTGGGGGCTCTCCCACCCGTGGTCGACGGCGCGCGGCGACCCCCCGACACCCCGGTCGAGGAGGCCGTTCGCGAAGCGACGGGTGCGATCGGTGACGACCGACCACGACAGCGTCCGCTCGCGCCAGACGATGCAGTCGCGGTCGGGAACCGCCTCGGCGATGGCTTCGTGCAGCGCGGCGATGTTCAGACCGCTCACGCGGTCACAACTCGCGGATCGTCACACTGTTCATCTTGTCGCCGACGGCGATCGACTGTGCGATCTCGACGCCAGACGTGACGTGGCCGAACAGGTTGTAGAGCTTGTCGAGCTTCTTCGTGCAGTCGTCGATGCAGATGAAGAACTGGCTGCCGTTGGTGTTGGGCCCGGCGTTCGCCATCGCCAGGGCGCCGAGGGTGTACTCGCCCTTGACGGGTTCGTCCTCGAACTTGTAGCCGGGGCCGCCGCGTCCCGTGCCCTCGGGGTCGCCACCCTGCACGACGAATTGGGGCACGACGCGATGGAAGGTCAGGCCGTCGTAGAAGCCTTCACGGGTCTTGCAGACGAACTCGTTCACCGTCTTCGGGGCGAGCTGCGGATCCATCTCGGCGACGATGTCGCCCTTGTCGGTCGCGAAGGTCACCTCGTAGGTGGTGTCGAGGTCGATCTGCATGTCGTGGGGCTTGGCCATGGCGAGAACCCTAGGGGCCACGCCCCGTCCGGGTTGGAGTCGACGTGCCCGCGGCCACAGAGGATGCGCCGGTCACGGTACCTAGGCTCGCCTCCATGTCGATGCCCCACGACGCCCGAGAGCGCGCCGAGCTCTGCGCTCACCTGGACCGTCTCGGCCCCGACGCCCCGACCTTGTGTGACCACTGGACGACGGAGGACCTGGCCGCCCATCTCGTGGCGCGCGAACGGAACCCGTTCGCCGGTCCCGGGATCGTCGTCGGCGGACCGTTCGCTCGGTTGACCGATTGGGCGATGCAGCGCGAGACCCGCCGCGACTACGCAACGCTTGTCGACCGCGTTCGCTCGGGGCCGCCGCTCGTGCCGTGGGGCTTGCCTGTCCTGCGTTCCCTCCTGAATCTCAACGAGTACTTCGTGCACCACGAGGACGTCCGTCGAGCCAATGGAGGGAGGCCGCGGACGGACCGGCCCGAACTCGATGACGCACTCCGTCCGCTGGTGAGCCGCATGGCTGCATTGCAGCTGTGGCGTGCTCACATCGATGTCGACCTCGTCGACGACACCGGCCGGTCGCTGGCGAGGCGGGGGAGCGCACCACCGAGGATCGTCGGTCGCCCCGGGGAACTCCTCTTGTGGTTGAACGGACGTGGGTCCATCGCCGATGTGGCCTTCGAGGGCTCCGAGGACGAGGTCTCGGCGCTCTGGGACAGCCAGCTCTCCATCTGAGCGCCGGTCAGTCGGGCACGAACGAGGACACCCCGGCCCAGATGACCTGGGTGAGCAGTTCGGCGAGTTCGTCCGGGTCGGCATCGTCCTCGAGGACGTGGGCGGCAGCGGCTTCGAGCATCCCGATGACACCGCTGACCAGCAACCGTGCTTCGGCGCTGCCCCCCAATGTGTCGGCGATGCGAACGGTGCGCGCTGCGATCGCGTCCCGCACGGCGGGGTGACGCGACGACCCTGCGGACGCGATCAGATTCCACCGCTCGCGATGGCGTGCCGCGAAGCGGAGGTAGGCGGTGACGGCCTGCGCGAGTCGCTCTCGATTGTTCCCGAGCTTCTCGAGTGCCCCGTCGATTTCGGTGTCGAGGCGCATCATCTCCACGGTGTAGGCGGCGGCGAAGAGGCTCCCGCGATCGCCGAAGTAGGTGTAGACGAGACTGCGCGACACGCCGGCCTCGTCGGCGACCGCCTCGAACGAGACGTCTGCCGGATCGTGCTCGGCGAACACCCGCGCCGCAGCCTCGGCGATCTGGCGACGGCGGATTGCGGGATCGAGCCGCGTCCGGGTTCTGGGTTCTGGTGTCATCGCGGCCTCCCTCCCTGGGTGTCGCCGGTGACCGTGCTCAGCCGGCGCTGACAGCGACTGGTGTGGGCTCGGGTGCGGTCTCGCCCACGAGCGGGAAGTGACACGCCACGTAGTGGTTGGGGCCGATCTCGCGCACCGTCGGCTCCTCGGAGGCGCAACGATCGGTCGCTCGCGAGCAGCGGGTGCGGAAGCGGCAGCCCGACGGTGGATCGAGTGGCGACGGGAGGTCGCCCGCGAGGTCGCCGGTGTCGGGGACGACATCGGGGTCCGGCAGTGGGATCGCCGAGAGGAGCGCTGCGGTGTAGGGGTGCGCGGGCCGGTAGTAGAGGTCGTCGGGCGCGGCGATCTCGCAGATCTTCCCGAGGTACATGACCGCGACCCGGTCCGAGACGTTCTTCACGACCGCGAGGTCGTGGGCGATGAACATGAGGGTCAGCCCGTAGCGCTCCTTCATGTCCTCGAGGAGGTTCAGGATCTGGGCCTGCACGGACACGTCGAGCGCGGACACCGGCTCGTCACAGATGATGACCTCGGGATCGAGGACCAGCGAGCGGGCGATGCAGATGCGCTGGCACTGGCCACCGGAGAACTCGTGGCGTCGCTTCGGTCGGGCGACGGTGGGGTCGAGGCCGACGTCGCCCAGGACGCGATCGACCAGGGCTTCGGCGCCGTCGGTCTTGTTCCAGATCTCGAGCGGCTCGGACACGACGTCGCCGATCGTCCGGCGCGGGTTGATCGACGAGACCGGGTCCTGGAAGATCATCTGCAGGTCTTGGCGCAGCGCGCGGAGCGTCTCGCCCTTGAGATGCGTGATGTCGGTGCCCTTGAAGGTGACCGTCCCCGACTTGATCGGGTTGAGGCGCATGATCGCCTTGCCGGTCGTGGACTTGCCACAGCCAGACTCGCCGACGATGCCCAGGGTCTCGCCCTTGGCGACGTCGAAGCTCACGCCCGTGACGGCGTGCACCGTCCGCCCGCGGCCGGCGGGGAACTCGACCGTGAGGTCTTCGACGCGCAGGACGATGTCATCGCTGTCACGCAGGTGTGCGGTACCGGAACCGGCCATCAGCTGGCGCCTCCTGCTGGTGCGCTGGTTGCGACACTGACGTCGACCTCGACGTCGTCCGCGTGGATGGTGCGACCCTCGGCCTTGTTGCGCGCGAGGGCTTCGTCGCCGGCGGGAGTCCCGACCGGAAAATGGCAGCGGTACTGGTGATCGGGAGTGTCGCCCTCCACGAGCGGGGGCTCCTCCTCGAGGCACTGCGGCTGCGCATAGCGACAACGGGGAGCGAAGAGGCAGCCACGCGGCGGGTTGGCGAGGTCCGGCGGCCGCCCGGGAATGGACGCGAGCCGGGTGTGGCTCTTGTGTTCGAGTTTCGGGATCGACTCGAGCAGGGCTTCCGTGTACGGCATCCGCATCGACGAGAACAGCGTCTTCGCCGATGCCTTCTCGACGATCTTGCCGGCGTACATCACAGCGATGTCGTGCGCGCGACCGGCGACGACACCGAGGTCGTGGGTCACGAGGATCATCGCCATGAACCGCTCGCGTTGCTGCGCGTCCAGCAGGTTGAGGATCTGCGCTTGCACGGTGACGTCGAGCGCAGTCGTCGGCTCGTCACCGAAGAGGAGCTTCGGTCCGCACGCGAGCGCGATGGCGATGACCACCCGCTGACGCATCCCTCCCGAGAGCTGGTGTGGATACTCCTTCACCCGCTTCGCCGGCTCGGGGATGCCGACCGACTTCAGGAGCGAGACGGCGAGCTCGTGTGCCTCGGCCTTGTCCATGTCGAGGTGGTAGCGGAGCGATTCGGTGATCTGGCGCCCGATCTTCATCACCGGGTTCAGCGACGTCATCGGATCCTGGAAGATCATCGCCATCTCGGGCCCCCAGACCGACTGCATCTCGCTCTGGGAGTAGCCCGAGATCTCGGTGCCCTCGTACTTGATCGACCCGGTCCGTTCGACGTTGCTCTTGGGCAGCAGACCCATGATCGAGCGGGAGAGCACCGTCTTGCCGGAACCGGACTCGCCGACGATACCGAGCGTGCGTCCTCGCTCGAGGGTGAGCGACACGCCGTCGACGGCGCGTACGCGACCGCGCGGGGTCAAGAAGTGCGTCTTGAGGTCGGTCACCTCGAGGAGCGGGCCCCCGGGGTCTGCGCTGTCGGTGGCGGTGATGCGACGGGCCACTAGAGCGCTCCTTCTCGGACGGTCCCACGTGATTGGAGGACGTCACCCATGTAGTTGAGCGCCAGGATCGTGAGAAACATGACCCCGGACGGGAACAGGGCCCAGTGGCCGTGGTCCTCGATCTCGGCTCGACCCTCGGAGATGAGCTTCCCCCAGGTCGGCGCCGGCGACGAGACCGACAGGCCGAGGAATGCGAGCGCGCCCTCGGCGACGATCACGAGCGCGATCACCGTGAGTGCGAAGGCTGCCATCGGCGGGATCACGTTGGGAAGGATCTCCCGCAGGATGATTCGCCCGTTCTTGGCGCCGAGTGTCCGAGCGGCCGTGACGAACTCGCGCTCGGCGAAGCTCAGCGTCGCTGCCCGGGTGATCCGCGCCAGCGGGGCGACCGACAACAAGGACAGGGCGAGAATCACCACGGGCAGCGTGGCGTCGCCACCGGAGAGGATGCCGATCAGCGCCAGGGCCAACACGAGTGCGGGGAATGCCAGGAGGATGTCGACCACCGCCGAGATGACACGGTCCACCTTGCCGCGGAAGAAGCCGGCGATGAGGCCGAGGGATCCGCCGATGAGGAAGCCGAGTGTCATGACGCTCAGCCCGATGATGAGCGAGGTCCGTGCGCCGTTCACCACTTGGCTGAACAGGTCGTCGCCGTTCTGGTTCACGCCGAACCAGTGGTCGGCCGTCGGTCCCTCGAGCGAGGGGGCCGCGAGATCGGGGAACTCGGAAGGCGAGTCGACGAAGGGGAGGTAGGGCGCGAGCGCCGACAGCGCCACGACCAGTGTCAGCCAGGCGACGGCGATCCAGAAGCCGATGCCCCACTTCTTCGGGGCGGAGCGTTCGTTGTCGTCGGCTCCGGACTCGGCGTCGGAGTCGGCGATCTCGGTCAGCTGTGTGGGGTCAGACACTGCGGATCCTTGGGTCGAGCACGGCGTAGAAGAGGTCGACGAGGAAGTTGATGAGGACGAACGCGAATGCGATCACGGCGACCACCGCCTGGATCACGAAGATGTCGTCCTGGAAGATGGCTCGCACCACGAGCGTCCCCATGCCGGGCATGGCGAAGATCTGCTCGATGATCACCGTGCCGCCGATGAGGGCACCGGTACTGAGCCCGACGGAGGTGACCAGCGACAGGCTCGAGGGTCGCAGTGCATGCCGGAACAGGATCGACCGCGTGGTCAGTCCCTTGGCCTTGGCCATTCCGATGAAGTCCTCTTGCAGCGTGGCGATCATGTCGGTGCGCAGCAGTCGCATGTAGACGGCGACCTGGCCGAGCGCCAGGGAGAGCGAGGGCAAGAAGTAGCTCTTGAAGTCGAATATCTGGAGGTCGGAGTCGACGATGCCCGGGAAGACCTTCCAGGTCGATGCGAACAAGAAGACGAGGAAGATCGCCATCACGTAGTTCGGTACTGCGAGCAATCCGATGGCACCGGTGGACACGCCACGATCGATCCAGGTGTTCGCTCGATAGGCGGCGATGATGCCGGCGGGCACCGCCAGGAGGATGGCGATGATCTGGGCGTACACCACCAACGCGAGGGTGCGCTTGAGCGGCTCGACCAACAGATCCGAGACGTCGCGTCCGAGCACGTAGGACCGACCGAAGTCTCCCGTCACGGCGTCGCCCGCCCACTTGACGTAGCGCACGGGCAACGGATCGTCGATGTTCAACCCTTCCTCGACCTCGGCCCGGCGGGTCTCGGAACCAGCCTCGATCTGGAGAATCGAGTCGACGACGGCATCGTCACCATCGGCGAGGAAGGTGAGGGAGAACACGAAGAACGTCGCCGTCACGAGAACGACCACGAGTTGGACGGCTCGGACGGCGACGAACTTCATGTGTGCACTACTCCAGGTTCAGGCGGGTACGGCTGGGCGACGGGTCAGCTGCAGCTGCCGTCGTCGCACCACAACTGGACGAAACCGTGGGCGGGACCGACGCCCATCGCCTCACCGACTCCGCCGCCTTCGGGGGTCTCCCACGAGCCGAGACCGTTGACGGCGGGCACCTTCGCCCACATCCACACGGTCTCGCTCGACCACAGGTTGTAGGCCTGCTCGCCGAACTGCCGGTTGATGATCTCGGCCTGTTCCTGCACGACGGCGGGATCGTCCGACTCGCGGAGCGCGTCGAGGGCGCCGTCGATCACATCGTCGCGGATGCGGCCGAAGTTCAGGGCGAGGCCCGGGTCGCCGCCATCGGGGCAGGTGTCGCGGATGCCGCAGACGGCAGCCTCGCTGTGCCACCAGTACCGCTGCGAGTCCGGGTTGTAGCCCCCGTGGTTACGCCAACCGAAGGCTTCGAAGTCGCCCTGCAGTGCGGTCACGATGAACTGGCTCTGTTCGATCTGGGCCACTTCGGTCTCGAAGCCGACCGCATCCCAGAACTGCTTCACGAGCTCGGCCGTCCCGAGGTTGAACGGGTCGGAAGTCGTCGTGTAGCTGATCGGGACGTCGCCACTGATGCCGTTGTCGGCCTTGTATTCCTCGACGAGGGCACGTGCGGCGTCCTGGTCGAACTCGGGGTAGCCCGTGTCGTCGAGCTCACCGATCTGGCCAGCACCGAAGGGACCGTTGGAGACGGCGGGGACGCCACCGCCGCGACGGTCGATGAGGACCTGGTTGTCGGTGGCGAAGGCCAACGCCCGACGGATGCGTACGTCCTGGATGGCCGAGTCGGGGTTGTTGACGTTCAGCAGAGTGAACGCCTTCTCGCCGAACTGGTCGGACTCGAAGGTCTCGATGCCGTCCTCGTCCCGCAGCTGGCTGATCGCGTCGCCGTTGCTCGTCATCATCATGTCGATGTCGCCGTTGAGCAGCGCTGTCTGGCGCGACTGGATGTCGGCGATGACCCGCAACTCGACCTCGTCGAGGTACGGCAGGCCTTCGTCGGCTCGCCAGTAGTCGGCGTTCTTGGTCGCGATGAAGCTTCCGGCCGGTTCGTAGCTCTGGAAGACGAACGGACCGGTGCCGACCGGCTCGTCCTGTTCAGCGGAGCCGTCCGCGACCGCGGCGAGCCAGGTCGGGCTGGCCATGTAGCCGGTCTGGCCCGACAGGAAGATCGGGAAGTGCGCCCAGGGTCGGCTCGTCTTGGCGACAGCGTTGCCGTCGACGACCTCGACCGACTCGAGGTCGAGCAGGGCGTTGCCGGTGAGGAAGCTGGTCTTGAATGCCTCGAGGTTGACCTTGATCGCCTCGGCGTCGAACGGCGTGCCGTCGTGGAACGTGATGCCCTCGCGGGGTACCAGCGTCCACTCGGTGAAGTCCTCGTTCGCGCTGAACGACTCGAGGAGGTAGGGAAGAGGCTCCGGGTCGTCGCCGGCGCTCGTCACGGTGAGTGTCTCGAAGACCGTGCGCATCACCTTGTGGCAGGACGGATCGCAGACCACGTTGGCCGGCGTCCACGGCGACGACGCCGCAGCATCGAGGCCGTACACCAGCTTGCCGCCGGCGACGGGATCGCCGTCTCCGTCGGGTTCGTTCTCGACGGCGCCGGTGTCGCCCTGTTCGGACCCACCATCGTCGTCGTCGGATGCGCTGTCGTCGTCGTCGCCACCGCATGCCGCGGCGACCATGGCGAGACCGAGCAACAATGCGAGCAACCGCGTCCAGCGGCGCGTTGACTGACTTCTCACGAAGCTTCCCCCTTGGGTAGACGTCACCGAGCGCTTCTCGATGACGGCGGGCGACAGGGTGCCCTGTGACGTGACTCCGTGACGGAGGTCACGCCGTGCCGGGACCGTAAATCCCTTGTTGGCAGAGTGTCAATAGTATCGAGGCGGGAATTTCCCCCCGACGCTCGACCCCGCCGACCCCGCCCCGACCGGGGGATCCTGCCCCATCGTCGTCGTGCCGTGTCGTGGAAACGCTCGGCGGCACCTCGGATTCGAGCGAAGTTCTTCCGATGCCCGATGCGCGAGACGGACAATGCGGACAGGCGGTCGGTCCCTCCGTGTGGGGGTCGCCACGAAACGTAGCGAACGGGGCAGAACCGCGGGTCGCAGCGGTCGACCGGCCGGGCGCGCAAGACTGATGGTCCGGGTCGGACCGAGCCGACTCGAGACGGAGCAGGAGTTCCCATGAGCGACCGCGTACAGATCGACATCGACGACGGCGTGGCACACGTCCGTCTGGATCGGCCCGACAAGATGAATGCGCTCGACACCGCGATGTTCGTCGCCATCGCCGAGGCGGGCGAACGGGTCGCTGCCGATGACGGCGTGCGTGCGGTGGTCCTGTCGGGGGAGGGACGCGGGTTCTGTTCCGGTCTCGATTTCTCGAGTTTCCAGGCCATGGCCGCGGGCCCGAGCGACGAGGGCTCCGACTCGGCCGGTGCCGAGCGCGGTGGCGCGATCTTCTCCACCGACGACCGCATCACCCATCTCGGCCAGCAGGTCGCGCACGTGTGGCAGGAGGTGCCGGTGCCGGTGATCGCCGCGGTACATGGCGTCGCGTTGGGTGGCGGCTGCCAGATCGCCCTCGGCGCCGACCTGCGTCTGTGCACCGCCGACGCTCGCTTCAGCGTGTTGGAGATCAAGTGGGGGCTGATCCCCGACATGACCGGTACGTGGATGCTGCCGCGCCTGGTCGGCCTCGATGTCGCGAAGGAACTGACGTTCACCGGCCGCATGGTCGAAGGGACCGAAGCCGTATGCATCGGCCTGGCCACCCGGGTTGCGGACGACCCCAAGGCGGCGGCGCTCGAACTCGCTCACGAGATCGCCGCCAAGAGCCCGGATGCGGTTCGGGCGGCGAAGCGCCTGCTCAACACCTCGGGGAGCGTGCCGATCGCCGAGCAGTTCGCGGAGGAGCGACGCGAGATCGCCCGACTGATCGGCACCCCGAACCAGGTCGAAGCCGTCATGGCCGGATTCGAGAAGCGAGACCCGCAGTTCCGCTGATCCGGCCGGTCGATCGAACAGCCGCGCCGGAGGCGACACACTGTCCCCGATGGATGTCTCCGTCAGGTTCCTCGACGACCTTCGCGACGCCGTGGGTCCGCAGCATGTCCTGACCGACGCCGACGTGGTCGCCGGGTACACGAGTGACTGGACCGGCCGATTCGTCGGATCGACACCCGGCGTGGTGCGGCCGAGCAATGTCGTCGAGGTCGCCGCGATCATCGAGGCGTGTCGTCGCGCCGACGTCGCCCTCGTTCCGCAGGGCGGGAACACCGGCCTCGTCGGCGGGTCGGTGCCCCTCGCGGGCGAACTCGTGTTGTCGACCGAGCGGATGACCGCGATCACCGACGTCGACGCCGACTCGGGGCAACTCACTGCGGGTGCCGGAGCGACCCTGGCTGCGGTCCAGACGGCCGCGACGGAGGCCGGCTGGCGCTATGGCGTCGACCTCGCCGCCCGCGACAGCGCGACCGTCGGCGGGATGATCGCCACGAACGCCGGGGGTCTCCGGGTGATCCGCCACGGATCGACCCGGCGTCAGGTCCTCGGCGTCGAGGCGGTGACGGGATCGGGCCGCGTGATCCGGCGACTCGACGGTCTCGTGAAGGACAACACCGGCTACGACCTCGCAGGACTGCTGTGCGGCAGCGAAGGGACGCTGGGCATCGTGTGCCGAGCTCGGCTGGCGCTCGTCGCTCCGCCGATCGGCGTGGTCACCGCGTTGCTCGGCTTTGCCGACATCGAGTCCGCGGTCCGCGCCGGCGGGCTGCTGCGGCGTTCCGTCGCCGGACTCGAAGCGGTCGAGATGGTGTTGGCCCCCGGGGCGTTCCTCGTCTCCGAGGTGACCGGCTCGTCACCGGTGCTCGATCCGATCCCGCCCGTCCAACTGTTGGTGGAAGCCGTGGGGCCGCCGGACCCGACGGACTCGCTCTCGGCCGTGATCGATGAGGTGGACGGCGTCCTCGCTGTGGCGGTGGCGACCGACGCGCGTCGGTCCCAGGCGTTGTGGCACGTCCGAGACGCCCACACCGAAGCCATCGCCCGGGTGGGGATCCCGCTCAAGTTCGACGTGACGTTGCCGAGCCGACGCCTCGCGGGGTTCTGTCGCGAGGTCGTCGATGCCGTCGCCGAGGTGACGTCGAGATCGCAGACGTGGCTCTTCGGCCACCTGGCCGACGGCAACGTGCATGTCAACGTCACCGGATGGACCACGGCCGAGGCGGAACGGATCGAGAGGGCCGTGCTGGCACGTGTCGCCGAGGCCGGTGGCTCGATCAGCGCCGAGCACGGCATCGGTACGGCCAAGCGGGCGTGGCTGACGACCAACCGCGGCACGCCTGACGTCGAGGTCATGGCGGCGATCAAGCGGGCGCTCGATCCCGACGGCATCTGCAACCCCGGCGTACTCCTCCCGCTCGACTGATCCGCGAGTCCGACGCGCGGGTTCGGGCGACTGGCCCTTCGTCGGGTCAGTCGGCGCCCACTGCGTTACCCGGAGCGCTGCGTGGCCGATCGGACACGGAGTTGTCGGCCCGTTGGGGACCGTCGCCGCTGGCGGTGAGATCGGGGACGTCGGCGTTGCTCGGGTTGAACGAGGTCTCGAAGGCGGCCGCCGTCGCCTCGCCGTCGGTGACGACCGGTTCGGCCTCACGGACCGACGTCCGTAGCGGTAGTTCGGGCAGGAACAAGACGACGAGGAAGCCGACCAGTGCGATCGGGACGCCCAGCGTGTAGATGTCCGACAGGCTGTCGGCGAACCCGCCCAGAACAGCATCGCGGACCGGTGCAGGAAGTGCGGCGATGGCATCAGGAGTGCCCAGGAGATCGCCGGTGCCGCCACCGGCGGGAATGTCGACGCCGGCGTCAGCGAGGCGATCCGGGATGTAGGTGTCGAGGCGGTTGGACAACACTGCGCCGAAGACGGCGACGCCGAGCGCTCCGCCCATGGAGCGGAAGAAGGTGGCCGCGGAAGTGGCGGTGCCGAGGTCCCGGTGCTGCACGGAGTTCTGCACTGCGAGGATCAGGACCTGCATCACCATCCCCAACCCCGAGCCGAGCACGAACATGAACAGACCGGCAACCGGCAGGGGCGTGTCGACGCCGAGCAGCGAGAACAGGCCGAGCCCCACAGCGACGACCACCAAGCCGACCACGGGGAAGAGTTTGTACCGGCCGGTGCGCGTGATGACCCGACCTGATCCGATCGACAGCGCCATCAACCCCACCATCAGCGGGATGGTCAGCAGTCCGGAGCGGGTGGGGCTCTGCCCCTTCACGATCTGCAGATACTGCGGCAGGTACACGATCGCCCCGAACATGGCCACGCCGACGATGAACCCGGCGAGGCTCGTGATCCGGAAGGTCGGGATCTGGAACAGCCGCGGCGGGATGATCGGTTCGGCGGCGCGGCGCTCCTGCATGACCGCCAACCCGAGCAAGACGACGCTGCCGATCCCCATACTCACGGCTTCGACCGATCCCCATTCGAACTCCTTGCCCCCGAGGGACAGCAGGAGGAGCAGGAGCGACACTCCGCCCACGATGAGGGCGGCGCCGAGGTAGTCGATCTCGTGGTCGCGACGGGCGAACGGCATGGTGAGGACGCGACGGGTGACGACGAACGCAGCGATCCCGATCGGGACGCCCACGTAGAAGCACCACCTCCAGCCGGGGCCGTCGACGAGGAAGCCGCCGATGAGCGGTCCGCCCACGCTGGCCACGCCGAACACCGAACCCATGTACCCCTGGTATCGGCCCCGTTCACGGGGCGACACGACGTCACCGATGATCGCCTGGGACAGCGCCATCAGGCCACCGATGCCGAGACCCTGCACGGCCCGAAAGGCGACGAGCTGGCCCATCGACTGCGACAACCCGCAGAGAATCGATCCAGCCAGGAACACGACGATGGCGCCTTGGAACAGCGGTCGCCGTCCGTACAGATCGCTCAGCTTGCCCCACAGCGGCGTCGAGGCCGTGGAGGTGAGCAGCGTCGCGCTGACCACCCACGCCAGCTGGTCCTGACCGCCCAACTCGCCGACGATGGTCGGCAGCGCGGTGGCGACGACCGTCTGACCGAGTGCGGCCACGAGCATGCCCAGCATGAGGCCGCTCATCACCACCAGGATCTCCCGGTGCGTCAACTCGATCGGTTCAGCGGGCGTCAGCTCGTTTTCTCGGTCCACGGCGTTTCCCTCGATTCGCAGCCAGCTCGATGCACGATACAGAGATCGTTGCATGACGCAAAAACAGGTCCATGCAACGACATGGCGTCCGGTACCCTGCGTCGCCATGGCCCACCCCGCTCCGACGGTGCAACCCGTCAACGACTTCACGGATGCTCTTGTCCGCGTCGTCCGGTTCGCGACTCTTCCGCGATTCACCGAGCGGGTCGCCGAGGAGGCAGGCACGCACCTCGACCGCTCGGCGTACGTGCTGCTCGCCTACCTGGTGGAGGACCGTTGCCGGGTCGGCGAGCTGGCCGAGCACCTGTGCCTGGACGTGTCGACCGTGAGTCGGCAGGTGCACGCGCTCGAACAGCGCGGTCTGCTCGGCCGGGAGCCACATCCGACCGATCGCCGCGGGTCCGTGGTGGGGATCTCGCCGCAGGGTCGCAAAGTGGTCGAACAACACCGCGGTGCACGACAGGAACTGTTCGCCGAACTGCTGAGCGACATCCCCCCAGCCGAACTCGAGACGGTCACGTCGGTGCTGGACGAGCTCGCCTCGCGGATCGAGACGCTGGCCGGGGCCTGATCCGGGCTCGGTTCAGTGCCAGATCCCGCGTTCCTCGAACACGGCGCGTAGGACCGCCGGACGGTCGGTCATGATCCCGTCGACACCGACGTCGAGCAGTGCCCGCATCTCGTCCGGGTCGTCGATCGTCCAGATGTGCACCGCGATGCCGTGCTCGTGGGCGGTGGCCACGAGTTCGGGCGTCGCCAGCGGGCGGCCCTTGGGGTCGACGGGCGGGATCTGTGCCGAGGCCGACCGGAACGTGACCTCGTGGCCCTGGAACGCCCGGATGAGATCGACCATCTCGTCGGGGCCCATACCGGTACACAGGCGACCGTCGAATGCATCGCGCACGCGGGCGACCCGCTCGTCGCTGAAGGCGCCGACGCAGACCCGGTCCACGGCGCCGGTACGGCGGATGGTCTCGATCAACGGGTCGACGGACTCATCGGCCTTCGGGTCGATGTTGACGCGCACGTCGGGCCAGGTCCCGAGGACGTCCTCGAGCAGCGGGATCGGCTCGCTCCCGCCGACCCGGGCGCGCGAGACCTCCGACCATGGCAGGTCGCCGATGACACCGGTCTTGTCCGTCACCCGGTCGAGGCGGTCGTCGTGGAACGCCACCAGCACACCGTCGGCGGTCGCGTGGACGTCGGTCTCGAGGTAACGGAAGCCCAGGTCGACGGCGTGTTGGAACGCCGGCAGCGTGTTCTCGGGCGCCTCGGATGCACCACCCCGATGGGCGAAGGGGATCGGGCCCGGATGGTCGAGGAATGGGAACGAGGACATCGTGCGCCGACGGTAGCGTCGGGCGATGCCCGACGCGCCCCGATCGTTCGCTCGGATCTGCGTCTTCTGCGGGTCGTCCGGGGGCACCGACCCCGCGTACCGGGCGGCGGCCGTGGCGACGGGCCGTGCCCTGGCCGAACGCGGGATCGTCACGGTCTACGGCGGAGGGTCGGCCGGGCTCATGGGTGCACTCGCCGCGGCGGCGTTGGCGGCCGGGGGGCGCGTCATCGGCGTACTGCCGGTCGGCCTGTTCCCGGACGGCGTGACAGCGACACCGCTTCGCGACGACCACACCGGAACGCTCGAGGTGATCGAGACCGCCGACATGCACACACGAAAGGCGCGATTCCACGCGCTGGCCGATGCCTACGTCGTGCTCCCTGGCGGACTCGGGACCCTCGAGGAGGCAGCCGAGGTCGCGACCTGGGCGCAGATCGGTCTCCACGACAGCCCGATCGGATTCCTCGACGTCAACGGCTACTTCGGGTCGCTGCTCGCCTGGCTCGACCGCGCCGTGGACGATGGGTTCCTCCGCGAGTCGAACCGAGATGCGCTGGTGCGCGCCGCCGACATCGACACGCTGCTCAGTCGTCTCGGCTCACACCGAGCGAGCGACGATTCGAAGTGGATCGACCAGTGAACGTCTCGGATCGCCGGATCCAGGTCGCCGCCGTGACCACCGCGCTCGTGGGCGTGCTCCCCGTGTTCCTCACTGCCGCGCTCGCCGTACAGGTCGGACGAGACATCGTCGTCGGGCCATCGCGACTTGGTGTCGCGTCCGGTGCGTTCTTCGCCGCTGCCGCCATCGGCTCGGCCGTGATGGGACGTCTGGCCGAGCGGATCGGGCCCGGCCGGTCCATGCGGGCGGCGGGGGTCTTCACCGCACTCTCCCTCGGACTCCTGGCGATCACTCCGTCGTACGAGGTGCTGGTTCTCCTGCTGTTCCTGGCCGGGTTCTCGAACTCGCTGGCGCAGGTGAGTGCGAACCTCCTCGTCGCCAGGGGCATCGATCCGATCCGCCAGGGCTGGTCCATGGCGATGAAGCAGGCAGGCGTTCCCGCGGGCACCCTGCTCGGTGGCCTGGCGGTTCCCGTGCTGGGCGTCACGGTCGGCTGGCGGTGGGCCTATGTCGCCGCCGCACTCGGCGCCGTCGTCACCGTCGCGCTGGTGCCGGTCGATGCCGTCGCCCCCGGCGGTCGAGCGGCCGTACGTCGGCCCGACGGCGACGTGCCGCTTCGACCGCTCGTGCTCCTCGCGGTCGCCGGAGGCTTCGCATCGGCCGCCAACGGGTCCCTGGCGACCTTCCTCGTGAGCGCCGGCGTGGACGCCGGCCTCTCCGAGTCAGCATCGGGAGTCGTGCTCATGGGCGGGTCGGTGATGGGGATCTCGATGCGCCTCCTCGCCGGATCGCGCGCCGACCGCCGTGGCGGACGCCACCTCCCGGTCGTCTCGGCGCTCCTGACCGGAGGCGCCATCGGGTACCTGCTGCTCGCACCCGGCGACGTCGCGACGCACCTCTTGGGCGCAGCGATCGCATTCGGATCCGGCTGGGCATGGCCCGGACTGTTCAATCTCGCCGTCGTCCGACTGAACCCCTCGGCGCCGGGCGCCGCAACCGGCATCACCCAGACGGGCGTCTACGTGGGGGCACTGGCGGGTCCCATTTTGTTCGGTCTCGTCGTCGACACCTGGGGCTACGGGTCGGCGTGGTCATTGGCGGCGGCCTCGTCCGTCGGCTCCGCCATCGGCATCGCGTTCGGGCGTCGTCAGATCCTCCGATGGCGCGCGGGCTACCGTCCGGCGACCACTTCGTGATCGGAGCCATCATGCGACGGACCAGACCGCTCTCCTTCTTCCTCATCGCGGCGATGGCCATCGCCGCCTGCGGCGGTGACGACGTGGACTGCGCGGCCGGCGCCGGAGACGGAGCACCGAGCGACGACGTCACCGCCATCAACCAGGGTCACGCCGCCGAGACACTCGTCCCGGCCGAACTCTGACGAGCCCGGCCGGGACGTCTCGACTCAGATGATGCCGGACTCGTGTCCCTTCCAGTACTCGTCCTTGAGCAGACGCTTGTAGAGCTTGCCGGTGGGGTGCCGCGGGAGCTCGTCGCGGAAGTCGATCGACCGTGGGCACTTCACGTCGGCGAGCTTCTCGCGACAGAACGCGATGAGCTCGCGCTCCAGTTCCGCTGACGCCTCGACCCCTTCGGCGGCCTGGACGACGGCCTTCACCTCTTCGCCGAAGTCCTCGTTCGGGACGCCGAAGACGGCGACGTCGAACACCTTGGGGTGGAGGGCCAGGGCGTTCTCGGCCTCCTGCGGGTAGATGTTCACACCGCCCGAGATGATCATGTACGCCTTGCGGTCGGTCAGGTAGAGGAAGCCGTCCTCGTCGAGGCGCCCCACGTCCCCGAGCGTCGACCAACCCCGACCCTTGGGGTCGCGCGAGTTCTCCGTCTTGTCCGGGTCGTTGTGGTACTGGAACGTGGACGCGGCCTCGCCCTCGAAGTAGACGGTGCCGGCCTCGCCGGCGGGCAACTCGTCGCCCGTCTCGTCGTCGACGATGTGGAGGGTGCCGAGCACCGCCTGGCCGACCGTTCCCGGGTGCTCGAGCCACTGTTCGGAGTTGCAGTACACGAAGCCGTTGCCCTCGGAGCCCGCGTAGTACTCGTGGATGACCGGACCCCACCAGTCGATCATCCGCTTCTTGACCTCGACAGGGCACGGCGCTGCGGCGTGGACCGCGACGTCGATGGACGAGACGTCGTACTTCGCTCGGACGTCGTCGTCGAGCTTCAACATGCGGATGAACATCGTCGGCACCCACTGGCTGAAGGTGACTCGGTGCTTCTCGATGAGCGCGAGCGCCTGCTCCGGATCGAACTGCTCCATCACGACGACCGTCGCGCCCGCCATCTGATTCGCCATGGAGAAGCGCAGGGGTGCTGCGTGGTACAGCGGAGCAGGGGAGAGGTACACAGTGTCGGAGGTCAGACCGAAGAGCAGCTGACACAGGCCGACGACCGAGCCGGCCGCTTCCTCGATCGGCGCGTCCGGCAACGGCGCCTTGACGCCCTTCGGGCGTCCGGTGGTGCCGGAGCTGTAGAGCATGTCGATGCCGGCCGGACGCTCGGCCAGCGGCTCGGCCGACTGCTTCGCGATCTCGTCCTCGTAGGAGGCGTAGCCGCCGGTGGTGCCGTCCATCATCAGCCATGTCTCGACGGCCGGGGCCTGGTCGATGACCTTCTCTGCAGCCTCCTTCTTGTAGTCGGAGGTGATGAAGGCCTTCGCGCCACAGTCGTTGAGGATGTACTGCATCTCGTCGTCGTTCAGTCGCGACGACATGGCCGTGTAGTAGAGGCCCGCGTAGTGACAGCCCCAGGCGACGGAGAGGAACCGTGGGTGGTTCTCGAGGCAGAAGGCGACGTGGTCGCCGGGCTCGAGGCCGACGGAGCGGAGCAATCGGCTCAGCCGGTTCGCTTCCTCGTCGAGTTCGGCGTAGGTGATGACACGTCCATCCGACGCCATGATCACGGCGGGATGGTCGGGCGTTGTGGCGGCGAATGCACCGGGGTACATCGGAACTCCTGGAGTCGAGGTGGTTTCGTCGGGTGCGAGACGGTACTCGGTCGCCGCGGACCATCGGTCCAGGCTCATTCTGCGGCGCACGCTCGCGAGGCCGGGGCTACGGTGCCGAACGTGGAGGGCGCGCGTGGAAGCGACTGAACGATTCGCCGACGTCGTCACGCGCGACCCCGTGCCACTCGACGAGGCGGCGCTGCTGATCGGCGCCCACGCCGCTCCCGGTCTCGACGTCTCCGATGGCCTCGCACACCTCGACGACCTCGCAGCCTCGGTGCCCGAGCCCACGGTCGAGACACTCCTCGCGACACTCTTCGGTGCCGAAGGGTTCGTGGGAGACCAGGAGTCGTACTACGACCCGAGGAACTCCTACCTCCACGAAGTCATCGGGCGTCGTCGCGGGATCCCGATCACGTTGTCGGTCCTCGCGATCGAGGTCGGACGGCGTCTCGAGATCGACCTCGACGGTGTCGGGACGCCGGCGCACTTCCTCACCCGGACCCGGGAAACGACACCGCGCTTCGTCGACGCGTTCGGCGGCGGCCGCATCCTCGTGCGTTCCGAGCTGGCGTCGTTCTTCGCCGAACTCGTCCCCGGGGTCGAGATCGAGCCGTTCCTCACGCCACTCGGCAACCTCGATGTGCTCCGCCGGATCCTCGCGAACCTCACGGCCGTCCATCGTCGCAGCGGGGACCGCGAGGCGTTGCTGTGGACGACGCAGCTGCGCACGGTCATCCCCGGCTCCACCGCCGACGACGCACGCATCTTCGGTGGTGCACTGGCGGCATCCGGCGACTTCGCCCGCGCCGCCAAGGTGCTCGAGTCGATCGTGGACGGCGGTCGGGCGTCGGACCCCGAGCGCGAACTGGCCGAGGCGCAGCGGCTCCGGGCCCGACTCAACTGACCCCAGGCCGGCACGTCCCGAGTGGTCGAATTCGCTTCGTGGCGTCGAACGGGCACGTTACGGTGCCGTCCGACAGGTTCGTGACTCGGCTGTCCCAGGGCGCCGGACTGTGGAGCGAGGGGAGGCATCGATGACAGCGATCTGCGTTGCGCCAACCGTCGACCGCGCCTCCCGGAGGGCCTGACGCCACACCTCGCGTGTGGGCGGTCGTGAACCGATCGCCCGTCAACGCACAGGAGTGCACCGGTGTCCACCACGCCCGAATGGCTCGTCGGCGATCCCGTCGCCGAGCACGATCTCGGAATTCTCCGTTCCGGGAAAGAAGCACAGATCGACCTCATCGAGCGCGTCGGCGCCGATGGACGCACGTGCCTCGTCGCCCGCAAGCGCTATCTCCCTCGCTCGGTGTCGTCCAAAGGGCAACTCGAGGCGATGGGCGTCCAGCGGGCGTCGACATTTCGTCATGACGTCGAGTATCGAGAGGGCAGGCAGTTCCGAAAGACTCGTGACCGGCGTGCGGTCGAACAGATGTCGACCCACGGCAAGAAGCTCCTCCAGGACCGGTGGACCAATCACGAGCACGATGTGATGCGCACGCTCTGGGACGCCGGCTGCAACGTGCCGTATCCCATCTCGTTCGCGGACGACCGCCTCGACATGGAGTACGTCGGGGATCAGGCCCAGGCAGCGCCCCAGCTCGGCCGGGCGCGACTCGACCACGACCAGCTCCGGGCAGCGTGGACCGACCTGCTCGACGGCTTGCATGCGATCACGGCGGCGGGGTGGGCACACGGCGACCTGTCGGCCTACAACCTGCTGTGGTGGGACGAGCGTCTCTGGTTCATCGACTTTCCCCAGGCCGTCGACATCGCTGCCAACCCCAACGGGATCTCGTTCCTGCATCGCGACGTCGTCAACGTCTGCACCTGGTTCGCTCGCCACGGGATCACCGACGACCCCGAGGAGGTCTTCGCCGACCTCCTCGACCACTGGGGGTGAACCGTGCCGAGATCGGGTGCGACGCGCGAACAGACCCCGACTCCGTCGACGACGAGGCTGCGGTGACGGTCCTGGACCGCATGGTGGCCACCATCGACCTCGAACTCAGCGTCGAGAGGACGTTGCAGTGGTGGAGTCGGCCGACCGTATCGCCTCGTGGTCGACGTGGGTGCCGGCTGACCC